>CALEIS010000094.1 GCA_937877675.1 uncultured Clostridia bacterium
GTTGCGAATAATGTGTTCGTAAAAATTTCGTTGCCATAAAATCGCATCCAAATTCCCAGTTAAATCTCTGTATCGTTTGGTTGTAAAGGACTTCATTCTGCCTATAATTTCGTGTAATTTTACATTATTTTCAGCTTCGCGTAGTGGCAGGCTTCCATGCCTGCACTCGCTAAAACCCAAATCAATAATCAGGTGAATATGATTCGGCACAATGCAGTACTTATCAACCAAAACATTTTCGTAGTTTTCATTGATGAAGTTTATACTTGCTTCAACAGCCTTTCCAACGGAGGATAAGTTGTCTTTGTTGTCACTACTCCATAAGATTTTCTCTTTAAAATTAGTGCATACAGTAACAAAGTATAATCCCGATTGGCTGTAGTCGTAATTTTTTAAACGAATGTTTTTTCGGAATTTATTCATAATGTTTATTGTTCGCAGGCGTGGAAGCCTGCCACTACGCGTTTTTGGTTTATTTTTGATAATTGTAGGTAAAATAGATGTGGTTTTGCTCTTTGAGGGCGAAGGCTTATGCGGATAAGTCGAGACCGAAAAAGTGAAACCACGCTATTTTAACACAATTATCCTTCGTAATCGTCTTCGTTTTCCCAGTTATGATATACGTTTTGAACGTCATCATTCTCGTCAAACATTTCAAGCATTCTGCCCATGTTTTTGATGTCGTCTGGGTTTGTAAGTGCTGTGTATGTGCTTGGAACATACTCAACCTCTGCTGAAACGAATTTGTAGCCCTTTGCTTCAAGGTCATCACGAACAGCACCCATATCGTTTGCTTCTGTACGAACATCATAGATTTCGTCTTCTGCAATAAAGTCAATAGCACCTGCTTCAAGTGCATCTTCCATAAGCTGGTCTTCGTCGATTCCTTCTTTTTCGAAAAGGATTACACCCTGACGGCTGAACATGAATGAAACGCAACCGCTCTGACCCATATTGCCACCGAATTTGTCAAAATAGTGACGAACATCAGCTGCTGTTCTGTTTCTGTTGTCTGTAAGTGTTTCAACGATAATTGCAATACCTGATGGGCCATAGCCTTCATATACGATTTCATCGTAGTTTTCGCCACTGCCTTCACCTGCTGCCTTTTTGATAACTCTTTCAATGTTATCGTTTGGCATATTTGCAGCCTTAGCCTTTGCAATTACGTCCTTGAGCTTTGAGTTACCTGCTGGGTCTGCACCACCTGCTTTAACTGCAACAGCGATTTCACGACCAATCTTTGTAAACACTTTTGCTCTGGCGTTATCTGTTTTTTCTTTCTTTCTTTTAATTGTACTCCATTTTGAATGTCCTGACATAAAATCATACCTCTCGCATTCTAATTATATTCGTACTATTCTACCACACAACGCCATATTTTTCAACAGTTATTACACTTTTTTAACGACTTTAAAGGTGGGTTTTTACACAATTTTATGCTTTGCATTTTCCACTTTGCATTTTATGTAAATAATCAGCATACACTTAACTGAATAGTCAGGCTAAAAAAGGAGCGAGAATAATGGAATTTAATCTTTTAAAGGACAGTGTCAACCTTTGCGAAACAGTTTTTGGTGGAAGCGGAGAATGTGCTGTTGACTGCGATATTACCTTGCCAGAATATCTTCCCGATATGGTTAGGATTTTAAAGTGCAGTTGTATCCCTAACATTTTATCCCATCGTGTAAATGGCGATAGACTTACTGTTGAATGTGACTGTAAAGTCAGAGCACTTTACATCTGTGAAGAAAACAAAATCCGTTGTCACGAGCAAAATATTCACTTTTCAAAACAGATTGAACTAAAATCAGGTGAAATTCCAACGGATTACTTTGTGGGAGCAAGGACGGATTATGTGAATTATCGAGTTTCGGGGCAAAGACGCTTTGAAATTCACGGAGCAGTCACTATTTTTGCAAAAGGCGTTGGCAAGAAAAAGTGTGAAATGGTAATGGGTGCACAAGGTGACGGAGTCGCTTGTAAATGTGAAAATTACAATGCCTGTAATCTAGTTTGCCTTGTAGAAAAGGCTTTCAACGTGAGTGAAACCTGTGATGCAGGTGTACTTGATGAGCCTATCGGTGCAATAATATCCTCCTGTGGTTACGGAATAATTGACGAAATTAAAACTGTCAACGATAAACTATTTTTAAAGGCTCAACTAATTTTGCACACTACATTTACAGGTGCAAATTCCTGTGAAGTTCAAACTCTTGAAAACATAGTGAACATCAATCAAATTGTTGAAGCCCCCGACATTAACGAAAATTGTCAGATTGACTCCCACCTTACAGTTACAGGACTTGAAATCAAGCCTCGATTCGACTCGGCAGGTAATAAAAATCTTCTTGACATTTCTGCAACTCTCAATCTCTCGGCATATTGCTATGAAAACAAGAATATCACTGCAATCCGTGATGCCTATTCGGTAAAATACGAAACGGATTGCAAGAAAAGTGTGATTTATCTTTCAACCCTTAAAGACCGAATTGAAGACACATTTCTTTGTCGTGGTGTAGCAGATTTAAATAATACAGGAGTTTCCAAGGTGTTGAGCCTTACTTGTCCTGAAATCACATCAACATTTTCCCTTACAGAAGATTCCGCATCCGTCAATGGTGAGGTTACGGTTGAAATCATCTATGAAGATATAAAGGGTGAAATTTGTTTTGCAAATCGAAACATACCTTATGAATATAAGAAAACCGTTGAAAATGACGGTGCAATTCTCACCTGTCGTCCAAACTGTACGATTTCTGCCCATAGTTATATTATTTCCGACTCAAACACTCTTGATGTACGAATAGAAATCAATGTTTGTGGCTTCATTTTCTCAGAAAACGAAAAACTTATTATCACGGATTTAACTATAAACAAAGATAAGCCAAAAACTATAAAAACTGCATCTCTCACTGTGTATTTCTGCGAAAAAGGTGAGCAACTTTGGAATATTGCCGAGAGATACAACACCACGGTTGATGCCATTATGCGAGAAAACAAAATGACCGATTCAACCGTTAAAGAAAAATGCAAACTACTTATTCCAAAAATGTAAAGTGAGGGATAAAAATGAATAATTCAAGTATTTACAGCGATATTGCCACTCGTACAGGTGGTGACATTTACATAGGTGTAGTAGGACCTGTAAGAACGGGAAAATCAACATTTATCAAGAGGTTTATGGACTCGATAGTGCTTCCTAATATTGAAGACGGAAGCATGAAGGAGAGAGCCACCGACGAATTACCACAATCGTCGGCAGGCAGGACAATTATGACCACCGAGCCCAAATTCATTCCTGAAAATGCAGTCAAAATCACTCTTCCTGACAATGCGAGTTTCAATGTGAGAATGATTGACTGTGTCGGATATATTGTTCCCTCTTCTTTAGGATATATTGAGGGTGACCAACCACGAATGGTGCGTACTCCTTGGTACGAAAATGAAATTCCGTTTAATATGGCTGCTGAAATCGGCACAAAAAAGGTTATTACGGAGCATTCCACAATCGGTCTTGTAATCACAACCGATGGTAGTATCAGCGATATTCCTAGGGATGAATATGAGGAAGCCGAAGAAAGAGTTGTGAACGAATTAAAGGAATTAGGCAAACCTTTTGTGGTGCTTTTGAACTGCATGTCACCTCGTAGCGACTCGGCACAGAAACTCTCTGATGAACTCTCAAAAAAATACTGTGTACCAGTTATGGCAGTCAACTGTCTTGAACTCAATGAACAGGAAATCAAAGAAATTATCACACAAATTTTGTTTGAATTCCCAGTTAAAGAAATTGGGGTTGATTTGCCTTTATGGTTGGTTACTCTGCCTGAAAATCATCCACTTAAAGTGGAAACTTACAAATATATTTTCAAATCCATTGAAGATGTGCAATTTGTCCGTGATATTAGCACTATGACGGACACTCTGTTAGGATGTGAGCACATTACGGATGCGAGAATTACCAATATGGATTTAAGTGTTGGTAGCGCTTGGATTACTGCACAGATGAACAACGGACTTTTCTATAAAATTCTTGAAGAGTCAACAGGTGTAACCGTTGAAAATGAGCAAGGATTACTGGCTTGTATCAAAGAATTTGCCGAAATCAAGAAAGAATATCAACGAATAAAATCTGCATTGGAAGAGGTGCAGACAACGGGTTATGGTATTGTTATGCCCACCATTGACGAGCTGACGTTAGAAGAGCCTGAAATTGTGAAACAGGGTGGGAAATATGGTGTGCGACTCTGTGCGTCAGCACCGTCAATCCATATGATGAAGGCAGATATCAAGACAGAGGTTGCTCCAATTGTGGGCAGTGAAAGTCAGTCGGAAGACCTTGTAAGATACCTTCTTGAAGGTTTTCAGGACGACCCAAGAAAAATCTGGGACTCTAATATTTTCGGTAAATCATTAAACGAGCTTGTTAACGAAGGTCTTCGAAACAAACTCTACCATATGCCAACGGATGCACGAATGAAATTCCAAGAAACCTTGGAAAGAGTTATCAATGAGGGTTGCAACGGGCTTTTGTGTATAATCTTATAAACGCAGAATGCAGAATTCAGAATGTAGAATTCTGCATTTTTTATTGCTTTTATTTCCCTTTATTGCTATACTTATTCCATAGAAAAATTATGAAAATACGAGGGGAAATTTATGGCAATACATATTCTCGACAATAACATTTTTGTTCTTGAAACAAAAAACACCCATTATGTGTTAGGTATTGACAAATACGGCTATAACCGACACATTCACTGGGGCAAAAAATGCAATCTCAATGACTACGAGGCAAAAGACCTTTGGGATGAAAGTTCAAACCATACTCGTCTTGATATGGCAAAGCAGGAATTCACTGTTTTTGGTGGAACAATGTATCGTGAAAACGATTTAAAAGTAAAATTTGCTGACAACTGTCGTGAAATTGACCTAGAATTTGTCGATGCAAAGGTGGATAACAACACACTTACTGTGACTTTAAAAGACAAATTCTACTCTCTTGAAATCGCTTTAAAATATAGCATTCATGACAACGATGACATTATCACTCGTTGGGCAGAAATTAAAAACACAGGTAATGAAAATATCACTCTTGACCGTGTATTCTCTGCAGAGCTTACACTTCCATCTGTTAAACCATATATCATTAAAAACACAAATGGTAGCTGGGGTGGTGAGTATGTTGAAACAGAATCCACTCTCGAAGGTGGCGCTCTTGTTTTCGACAGTAAAAAAGGTACATCAGGGCACAATCAATCCCCATATTTCATAGCATATCAGAATGCCGACGAAAAACAGGGTGATGTTTATTTCGGTACACTTGCATACAGTGGTAACTTTAAAGTTCTTTGTTCACGTGACCTTTTCTACACTACAAGAGTAAGTCTTGGACTTAACGACCACGATTTCAAATATATTTTAAAAGCAAACGAAACCTTTGTTACACCAAAGGTATTCTGTGGATATTCACAAAAAGGTTTTGGTGAAATGAGCCGCCAGATGAATCGTTTCGCAGTAAACCATGTGTTACCAAAACAGTTCAACGATAAAATTCTTCCTGTACTTTACAACTCTTGGGAAGCAACTGAATTCGACGTAAACTGTGAGCATCAAACAGCACTTGCAGAACTTGCAGCAGAGATGGGTGTTGAGCTTTTTGTTATGGATGATGGTTGGTTTGGTGCAAGAAACAACGACAGAGCAGGTCTTGGTGACTGGTTTGTAAATAAAAACAAATTCCCTAACGGACTTGATGAACTTATTAAAAATGTTAACAATTTAGGTATGGATTTTGGCCTTTGGTTTGAGCCTGAAATGGTAAATCCTGACTCTGATTTATACCGTGAGCATCCTGAATGGGCATACCACTACAACACAAGAGAAGCACATACTCTTCGTCATCAATTAGTCCTTAATATGACAAGGGAGGATGTTCAGAAATATATCTTTGAACGTATGGATGAAATGCTCACCAATCACAATATCAAATACATCAAATGGGATATGAACAGACCTCTTTCTGAAACAGGTGGAGAAAACCTTGAATGTCCACAGGAATTATGGCTTCGTCATACTCAGGCTGTTTATGACATTGTTGACCGTCTTAAAGAAAAACATCCGGATGTTGCTATTGAAAGTTGTTCATCAGGTGGTGGTCGTAGTGACTATGGTGCATTACTCCACTTTGACCAAGTGTGGACAAGTGACAATACCGACTCCGTTGATAGAATGACAATGCAGAAATGGTTTACATATCTTCGTCCTACAAAGGCTATGCGTGCTTGGGTTACAGATATTAACTGGTACAACTCTCCAATGAGTCTCGATTTCCGTTTCCATGTTGCTATGCAGGGCTCATTAGGTGTTGGTGGCAACCTTACAAAGTACAGCAAGGAAGACCTTCAGATTGGTAAGAAAAATGTTGAACTTTATAAGGAAATCCGTCATCTTGTGCAATTCGGTGACCTTTACAGAATCCTTGATGCACAAAAGGATGAAATTCTCTTTAACCTCTATGTCAATGAAGAAAAAACAGAAGCTGTTGCATTCCTTGCATCCCTTACAACAGGCTTTATGAAGAAGGAAATTCCTCTTCTTTTTGAAGGACTTGACGACAACAAGACTTACATCTTCAATTTCAACGGCAGAGATTATGAGAAGACTGGTAGTTACCTTAAAAATGTAGGTATTCCAGTAGCAATCCGTGGAATGGGATATAACAAGATTATTAAGATTAAGGCTAAATAAATATAAAAATTAGGGCTCCCCAAGGGGTCTCTCAATTAGGGATTTAATAGGTTTTAATCCTATCCTTTCCGTTAATACTTCACGAAAAAGCCTCACAAGGCGTCAGCCTTGCGAGGCTTTTGTCATTTTGTCTAAACGAAAATTATATGGATTAAAACTGCTTCGCACCTTAAATCTTATAAGTTTGAGTGCAAAACAAGGCATAAATACGAAGGAATCCTGACGGATTTCAAGTATTTTAACGAAGTTTTGTGCCAAAATTATTGATTTAAGGCTGTTAAATCCCTAATTGAGAGACCCCAAGGGAGCCTTTATTTTTATGTTTAGTCCTTAAGAATTGACTTATAAAGTCGGATATATTCGTTAGCGGATTTACCCCAACTATTGTCACATTCCATAGCACGTTTAACAAGAATGTTCCAACCCTCTTTATTGGAGTAACCTTCAATACCACGTCTGATAGTGTAAAGCATATCATGTGCGTTATATGTTGAGAAAGTAAATCCGTTACCTTCGTTGTCGCCACTATCCTTGATACTGTCACGAAGACCACCTGTTTCACGGACAATTGGAATTGTACCATAGCGAAGTGAAATCATCTGTGAAAGACCACAAGGCTCACTCTTTGAAGGCATTAAGAATAAGTCGCAACCTGCATAGATTTTCTTTGAAAGTGATGGGATAAAGCCGAGTTTGAGTCCCATTTTGTCAGGATATTTGTCAGCCATTTCTTTAAAGAAGCTTTCATACTGCCATTCACCTGAACCGAGCACTACAAATTGAACATCAGTTGTTGCAAGTAATTCATCAAGAACAGCTTTAACAAGGTCAAGACCTTTGTGTCCTACAAGACGAGTAACCATACCAATCATTGGTACATCTTCTCTTACTGGAAGTGAGAAATATTCCTGTAACTTTGCCTTGTTAATTTTTTTCTTATCCTGGAAATCTTCTGCTGTGTAATTTACTTCAATATCCTTATCAGTTTCAGGGTTATAAAGAATTGTGTCGATACCATTGAGAATACCAGAGAGTTTCCATGAACGCTGGTTAAGAATTGGGTCAAGACCATGTGAATACCATGGGTCAAGAATTTCGTTAGCGTATGATGGAGAAACTGTTGTAACTCTGTCAGCGCATTCAATAGCACCCTTCATAAAGTTACAGTCACCATCATATTCAAGGAGGGATGCTGCACTTTCAGGAAGTCCAACAACATCTCCAAGAAGGTCCATTCCATATGTACCCTGATACTGAATGTTGTGAATTGTGAAAACAGTTTTGATGTTTTCATAGCCTGGTCTTGTAGCATAAAGTGTGTTGTAATAAACAGGAGTCAATGCTGACTGCCAGTCGTTACAATGGATAATGTCAGGCTTGAATTCAATATGTGGAAGAATTTCAAGAACTGCACGAGCAAAGAATGCAAAACGCTCTGCATCGTCATAATATCCGTAAAGGGAATCACGCTTAAAGTAATACTGATTGTCAAGAAGATAGTAGATTACTCCACCTGCTTTTGCTTCAAAAACTCCACAGTACTGTC
>CALEIS010000095.1 GCA_937877675.1 uncultured Clostridia bacterium
TTGGCTTATCTATTCATTTGGTTCGGGTCGTCGAGGACGCCGACCCCTACAACAAGCTCCCCGACAAATTCAATTTTATCGGGATAAATTTTTGTGGGTTAAGCCTTACTACTTTTTTATTGCATAAAAATTTCTGGTGTGATATGATATAATAAATATAAGTATATTCGCATGGGGAGAGTAATGATGAAGATAAAATCATTTATTGACCTTTTTGAAAACAATTCAATTCTAGTTGAAAATAGTTGCGACTTTGATTTGGATATTGAGAGTATTTCCTACAATTCAAGAGAAGTAAAGTCAAACACTTTGTTTTTCTGTAAGGGTGCACATTTCAAAGAGCAATTTTTACAGGATGCCATAAATCGTGGTGCAGTTGCCTATGTTTCAGAAAAGAAATATGACACAGACACACCTTGTATTTTAGTGTCGGATATAAGAAAGTCACTTTACCTTTCTGCTAATTTCTTTTATGACAATGCTTGGAAAAAGTTGAATTTAATAGGAATAACAGGTACAAAGGGAAAGAGCACCACTGCATACTATATAAAATATATACTTGATGAGTATTTGAGAGATAACGGTGGCAACGAAAGTGGTATTGCATCATCCATTGACATTTATGATGGAATTATCCGTGAAGAAAGCTCCCTTACAACTCCTGAACCTTTTGAACTTCACAAACACTATGATAATGCTGTAAAGAGTGGTACGGATTTCTTTACAATGGAAGTTTCTTCCCAAGCACTAAAATATGGAAGAACAGAGGGTGTACAGTTTAAAATTGGTTGCTACCTTAATATTGGTATTGACCACATTAGTGCCATTGAGCATCCTGATTTTGAGGACTATTTCAACTCAAAAATGAAGTTGTTTACTCAATGTGATACGGCGGTAATCAACCTTGATTCTGACCGTAGCGAACAGGTTGTTGAACATTCAAAAAATGCAAATAAGGTTGTTACATTCAGCATTAAAGATAAAAATGCAGATGTTTATGGCTACAATATCCATAAAGACGGCTCAAACACAGTGTTTACTGTGAGAACAAAGTCCTTTGAAAAGGAATTTAAGCTTTCAATGCCGGGACTTTTCAATGTTGAAAATGCTCTTTGTGCTATAAGTGTTGCAGAAATTTTGGGTATCGATTACAAACACATTTACGATGGATTGGCTTGTGCTAAAACAAGTGGTCGAATGGAAATCTATGAAAGCGAAGATAAGAAAATTGCAGTAATCGTGGACTTTGCTCACAACAAATTAAGTTTTGAAACAATTTTTGCATCAGTCAAAAAGGAATATCCCGGAAGACCTGTGTGGATTCTTTTCGGTTGTCCAGGAAACAAAGCCCTTATCCGTAGAAAAGATATGGGTGAGGTCAGTGGAAAAATGGCAGATTTTATTTATATTACAGAAGATGACCCCGCTGAGGAAAGAATTGAGGACATCTGTAATGAAATTGTGGGTCATGTTGAAAATGTTGGTGGAAAAGATAAGTACAAAATCATTTATGACCGAGAAGAAGCAATTAAAACTGCTATTGAAGATTGCAAGGGTGAATGTGTGATTATCCTTGCAGGTAAAGGTGCAGAAACTCATCAAAAACGAGGACTTGTTTCGGAAGATTATGCGTCCGATGCAGTTTTAGCAAAGAAATATTTAAAGGAATATAACGAGAGGCAGGGAAAATAAATGGATATTAAAAAACTCATAAAAACAGGAAAGAAGATTTCAAAGGTGATTCCTTTTGTAACTGCTGTGTTTGGTGTTGCAACTCTTGCACTCACAAAATATGAAGAAAAATTAGGAAACTACTCAAGAGAATTCTCAGAAGTTGAAGACGAGATGAAAGCAAAAATTGAAGAGGTGAAAAAGGGATAATGGCAAAGAAAAAATCAATTTTCTCGACTGCTCTCGGATATGGTGTTGGTGCTATCGGTCTTGATTTGAGTTATGGTATGTTTTATTCATATCTTTCATATTATCTTTCAAGTGTGTTAGGTTTACAGGAAGGCTTTTTGCTTCTTATTACTCCACTTGCACGAATCTGGGACGGAATTAACGACCCTATGATGGGTACGGTTGTTGACAATACAAGAACAAAATTCGGTAAATACAGACCTTGGATTTTGATAGGTGCATTGTGTAATGCAGTTGTACTCTTCCTTTTGTTTACATCTTTTGGTATGAGTGGACTTCCTCTTTACATATACATAGGTGTTATGTATGTGCTTTGGGGTATGACAAATACAATGGCAGATATTCCATATTGGTCAATGGTGCCATCCTTCACAAGTGAAGAAAAAGAGAGAAACCTTGTGGCAACAGTTGCTCGTTCATTTTCAGGTATTGGTCAGGGAATTATTTCAATTCTCACTCCTATTATTTGTCCTTTGCTTTCAAGTGGTATTACGGATGAAAAAGGTTATAGTGCAAGTGGCTTCTCCCGTTGGGCAGGTATTTGTGGTGTTGCACTTGTATTCTTTGCACTTGTTTGTGTGCTGATTACAAAAGAAAAGAATGTTGTTTATGGTGAAAAGAAAAAATTCAGCCTTAAACAGATTTTTAAAGTTATAAAGAATAATGACCAGTTAGTTGTTTTCATAGTGTTTGCTATGCTTTCAAATGCAGGTTGGTATCTTACAAGCTCAACTGCAGTTTACTACTTTACAGACACATTGGGAAATTCAAAATTGCAGTCACTTTTCCAGACAATCGGTACAGTAGGTTCTGTTTTAGGTCTTTTGGTTGTGCCTGTACTTACAAAATGGTTCTCAAAACGACAAACATATACAATTTCTCTTGTAACAGCTATTGTGGGTTACGGACTTATGCTCATTACAGGTCCTATTCTTAAACTCAATGTTGTTATTATGGATGTTTGTTATATCCTTGCATCAGTTGGTGTTTCTTCAATGTTTGTGTCACAGACAATTTTCCTTGCAGACATTGTTGACTACGGTGAGTATAAAAACGGTGAGAGAAATGAGAGTATTACTTTCTCAATGAAAGGCTTCTTGCAGAAGATGGCATATACAATACAGACAGTCGTTCTTTTCGGTGGTCTTGGAATTATGAACTACAACGAACAGATTACTGCTAATATTGGTCTTAACGATACAACAAAAACAGGTATCGGTGTAATTTGTTTTGGTGTGCCAATGCTCTTCTTCCTTGCTTCTTTAATTGTTTTCCGTAGCAAATTTAAGGTTTACGGTAAACTTGCTGACAAAGTGCACGATTATATTATTGAGAAACGAGCATTAGGAGAATAATTATGGCTGATTTAAAATTTTATCAGATAACCGACTTGCATCATTACGCTCTTGAACTTGGTACTGAAGGTAAAGCATTTGAGAAAATTTGTCTTTCCGACCAGAAATGCCTTGCAGAAACAGGCGCAATGATAGATGCGTATTTTGACAAGATAATTGAAGACAAAGAAACAAATATTGTTCTCATTACAGGTGATGTTACTTGTAATGGTGCAAAGGAAAGTCATTTTGACTTAATTCCAAAATTACAAAGACTTAAAGATGCAGGTAAAAAGGTTTATCTCACAACTGGTACTCACGACTATTATATGGAAAATGGTAATGGTACTGGTAAGGCTGAAAAATGTGTTGGTGATGAGCTTTTAACCGCTACTCGTACAGAGCGTGATGAACTTTTGGAAATCTACAAGGATTTTGGTATTTCCGAGGCTATTTCATTACATAAACCAAGCCATTCATACTGTGTACAGTTACAAGAAGGATACAGATTACTTTGTCTTAATGATGATGGCGACGAATTCTTCTGTGGCTACTATGACGATTGCCTTGAATGGATAAAAGAGCAGATTGACGATGCAAAGGCTAACGGAGATTATATTTTCGCTGTAACACATCATCCCGTGTTGCCACCAACACCGATTTATCCACTTTTCAGTCGTCGAGATATGCTTGGTGACTTTGAAAAGACATCAGAATTTCTTGCAGATAACGGTGTTAAATTTATTTTCACAGGACATACTCACATGATGAATATTGCGAAAATGACAACACCAAAGGGCAACGATTTTTACGATATTAACACTTGTTCAGCGGTTGGCTATCCAAATGCCATGAGAAAAGTGGTTATGACTGATACTGAAGTTATCGTTGACAGTGTAAAAATCGACAATTTTGATTGGGATTTAAAGGGAATGACCGTTGACGAATACACAAAGGCAAATTTCCAGGAATTCTTAAATGCAATTTTTGATTCAATGGCTTATGATATTCCAAAACTTGCTGAGCTTTCAACATCATTCAGCATGACTCCTGAAAAGATATATAAACTTGAAAAGGTGCTTGTTCCTTTCGGTAAATTCTTGCAAAAAGCAACTTTTGAAACAATAGGAAAGATGTTTGGAATAAGTAAATATATTCACGAGACAATTAAAGACAGAAATGTTAAAGATTTCCTTTTAGAGTGTGTGACAAACGTGTTTGTTGGTGATGAGCCATATAATCCATATACTCCTGAATATCTTGCACTCTGGGCATTATTTAACAAGAGAGTTAAGAAAATGCTTAAACCAATTAAAGGGACAGAAAAGGTAGCGGAAATCCTTGATATTATTCTTGATGGGGTAATTTATGATGCTCCACCAAGTGACTGGAAGGGTACTTTTAAGAAATAAAAATTAAATGATAAACATCTTTATAAGAATATGTTTATTTACCAAAATATACATAATTATTAAGGTGAACAAATTGTTAAATCGGTTGACAAAACCCAATCGATGTGATTTAATTTTATTGTATATATTTTTCGAAAGGAAAGATAAAAATGAAGAAAGTTTTATCTATTTTCATGGCAGTCGTGATGACACTCGCTGTGTTTAGCGTGCCAGTAGTTGCTGATGATGCAGAAGCTTCTGCAGCTGCACCTGCAATTATCTTTGAAGCAGACAAAAAAGAAGCAAAACCAGGTGACATTGTCACTGTTTATGCTATGTTGTCAGCTAATTCAAAATTATGTGCTCTCACATATGAAGTAGCGTTTGATACAGAATATTTTGAATATGTTTCAGACTCATATAAAAAGGGCGCTAATGTATTTACTCTTGAAGAAATTAACGCTGAAAGAGCTGGAATTTTCAGATATGTTGGTACATCTGCAAAGAATGCATCCGATGCAGGTGGCAGACTTTTCTCATTCCAGTTAAAGGTTCTTAAAGTAGATGGTACTATCACAACTGCAATCAAAGAAGCTTTCGTTGCAATTGATGATACAACAGAAAAAGACATAAGAGTTGATATGGGTAAACTTTCAACAAAGTCAATTTCTATTGCATGTATCCATGGTAATCAGACAGAAACTCTCGTAAAAGAGTCAAACTGTAAAGAAAATGGTGTAATTGTCGTTACTTGTGACGATTGTACTAAAGAAATGAAGCGTATTCCTCTTCCATTAGGTGACCACATTGTGGGTGAATGGGAACTTTCATCAGCATCAACTTGCGTTGTTGCAGGTCAGGAAGTAAAAAAATGTACAGTTTGTGAAGTTGTTCTTGAAACAAGAGAAGCAGCTTTGGCAGACCATACAGCCGGAGAAGAATGGGTGCTTATTTCAGTAGCAACATGTACAGAAGATGGTAAAGAAGTTAAGTATTGTACAGTTTGTGGTGCTGTAGCAGAAGAAAAGGTTCTTCCAGCTTTCGGTCATACACCAAATGGTGAATGGGAAACCGCAAAGGAAGTTACATGTACTGAAAACGGTAAAAAGGTACAAATGTGTACAGTATGTGGCGAAATCGCAAAAACACAGACAATCCCTGCTTTCGGTCATACTGCAAATGGTGTATGGGAAGTAGCAAAAGAGCCAACATGTGCAGAAGAAGGTCAAGAAGTTCAGAAATGTACAGTTTGTGGCGGTGTAGCAGAAGAAAAGCCTATTAAAAAGGTAAACCATAATGTTAGTGATGAATGGGTTGTTTTGTATGACGCAACATGTACTAAAGATGGTAAACAGGCTCGTAAATGTACAGAATGTGGTATAAACTGCAGAATTGAAGTTATCCCTGCAACAGGTCACACAGAAGGCGAATGGGAATGTGTAGATGAGGGTTCATGTGTCAATGATGACAAATGGGTTATTAAATGTACATCTTGTAACACAGTCCTTAAAACTGAAACAAGACATGAAGCAACAGGACATATTCCTGGATTCTGGCAGGAAAAAGCTCCAACATGTACAGAAGCTGGTGAAAGATTCCAGAAATGTATTCTTTGTGGAGAAGTAACAGCATCAGAGCCAATCGAGGCAACAGGTCACGAAATCGGTGACTGGGAAGTTGCAGTAGAACCAACTGCACAGAAAGATGGTAAAGAAGTTCGCAAGTGTAAACATTGTGGTGAAGTAATAGAAGAAAGAGTAATTCTTTACTATGTATTAGGCGATGTTGATAACAATGGTAAGATGTCATCATATGACGCACGTCTTATCCTTAAATATGTAGCGGGAAGTGGCGAACTTACAGAAAAACAGATTCTTGCAGCAGATATGGATGGCAACGGTAAGGTAACATCTTATGATGCACGTCTTGTTCTTAAACAAGTAGCAGGAAACTAAAACTAGGTATTAAAAAAGATAACAAATCTTTTATAATATACAAACAAGATATTTATTCAGGGCAAAGCCCTTAAAAAAGGAAGGTATTGGAATGAAGAAATTTACAAGCGTTCTTCTTGCTGTTTTAATGCTTTTCAGTATGTTTGCTGTATCAGCTTCAGCAGCATACAATAAGATTAGTGTAAATGTAAGCAAAACAGAAGCAAATGTAGGCGATGTTATTAAGATTACAGTTAGCGCTGCAGCTGACTCAAAACTTGTAACATTTCAAGGTGCAGCAACTTTCAACACAGAATATTTCCAGTTAGTTGAAGGTAGTGTAGCAACAGGTGGTATCTTTGGCTTTGAAGAAGCTAGTTCACCAGCAGCAGGAAAGGTTTCATATGCAAGTGCATCTGGCTCTCCTGTAACAAAATCAGGTACTCTCGTTTCTTTCGAATTGAAAGTTCTTAAAACAGGCGGAACAATTAAATTTACTGTTGAAGAAGCATACATTGATGACAATGGTACTGACAAGGATGTAACAGGTGAAATTGGTTCAGCATCATTTAAAATCGAAGCTCCTAAATGTGCACATAAGAATGTAACTACTGACAGAAAAGAACCTACTTGTATGACAGATGGTTATGAGGCTAAAATCTGTAAGGACTGTGGAGAACAGATTTCTAAAAAAGTTCTCAATGCATCAGGTGCACAGCACAATATGGGTAGCTATACAGTAACAAAAGAAGCAACATGTAAAGAAGAAGGCGTAAAGACAGCAACATGTTCAGTTTGTGGACATAAGGACACAGTAAAAATTCCTAAGACAAATCACAAACTTGGTGCTTATACAGTAACAAAAGAAGCAACATGTAAAGCTGAGGGTACAAAGACAGCAACATGTTCAGTTTGTGGAAAGACAGACACACAGAAAATCGCAAAGAAAGCTCATAGCTATGGTGCTTTCACAGTAACAACAGAGGCAACTTGTGAAAAAGATGGTTTACAGACAGCTAAGTGTACAGTTTGTGGAGATGTGAAGAAGGAAGCAATTCCTACAAAGCCACACGAATACGAAACAGGTTCAACAGTTGTTCAAGAAGCAACTTGCACACAGCCAGGTAAAGAAGTTGGTAAGTGCAAAAACTGTGGTGTAGATGGTGCAGAAACAATCATCCCAGCAACAGGTCATGATTTTGGCGAGTGGAAAACAACAACTGAAGCTACATCTAAAAAAGAAGGCAAGGCAGAAAGAACTTGTAACAACTGTGGCGAAGTAGAAGAAAAAGTGCTCGAAAAGCTTCCACAGAAAGAAAAGGACACTGAAGCAGAAGAAAAGGAAGAAAAAGAATTCCCAGTTCTTCCTGTTATAATCGGTGGCGGTGTTGCAGCAGCTGCTATTCTTGCACTTGTAATCGTTATGATTCTTCGCAAGAAAAAGACAAATGTAGAATAATCTGTAAGTAGATTTGATTTTACATAATTAAATAGTTAAAACCTCACAGGACATTGAGTCTTGTGAGGTTTTTTGTGCATAAAAAATAACTTTCTTCATACACATTAGTAAAAGGAGGTTATTTTATGACAGACGATAAAAATTTACCTAAAATACCCCACAACGTGATTATGGAAAACAGAAAGAAACTTTCTGTTTCAGGAGTGACGGATATTGATTCCTTTGACGAGCAGAGTGTTATTGCCATTACCGAAATGGGAGAATTGACCATTCGTGGTTGGAATCTGCATATCACCCGACTCAATCTTGAACAGAGTGAGCTCATTGTGGATGGCGACATTTCTTCTCTCACATATACGGATACTCGACCTCAGGCAAAAGGTTTCTTTTCGAAGGTGCTCAGATGACGGATTACATATATAGTCTTAGTCTTGCAACACAGACAAGGAGTTTTTTAATGTCCTTGGGCTTTGGTTTTGTTGTGGGTATTATTTATGATGCTTTCAGATTGGTAAGAGTATGTCTTTCAAAGGGGAAAAGATTGCAGATTGCCTTTGATGTGATTTTTTGTGTCTTTTTAGCCTTTATTACATTCCTTTTTTTCATGAGTGTGAATGAGGGCGAATTTCGGATATATCTTTTGCTGGGAGAAGCAGTTGGTTTTTCTGTGTATAGCCTTTCTATTGGAATTGTCGTTTTCACCTATGGAGAGATTTGGATTGATTGGCTTAAAACCCATTTTTCAAAGTTTTTACATTTGGTTTTTTCTCCATTTAAAAGACTCCTTAAGCGAATTTTTTCCTCTGTTGGTAAAATAATGAAGAAATTCAGAAAAAGGGATGAAAATATTGAAAATAAATCAAAAATACACTTGAAACTCAACAAACACTTGTTGTATAATCTATTCATTAAAAAACAAAATCCGGTGGATAAAGATTTTAATGAAAAGGATGTGTGACCTGTGGCAGCCAAAAAGAATGCACCAAAAAAACAGTCTAAGAGTTTCATTCTTACTTTAGCTATGATTCTTCTTGTTGGTTATTTTGTTATCACTATCATTGGTCACAGAATCGCCATTAAAGACAAGAAGGATGAATTGGAACAAAAAAATCAGACATTGCAGGAGCAGTACGCAGAAAATGAGCGTTTGAAATCAATTGTGGATTCTGACGACAAGAGTGAGTACATTGAACAGGTTGCAAGGGAGCAGCTTGGATTCGGAATGCCTGACGAAAGAGTGTTCTATGACGTTACACCGGGGGCATAAGTAGGAGGAAACGCAATTTTATGCAAATTGACATCGGTTCAATCTATGACGGAGTAGTTACTGGATTAACAAAATTCGGTGCATTCGTTAAACTTGACAATGGCACAACGGGTATGGTACATATTTCTGAGGTTGCCAGTGAATATGTAAGTGATATTTCACAGCATCTTTCAGAGGGAGATAAAGTTAAGGTTAAGGTACTTGAAATCAACGAAAAAGGTAAGGTTAGTCTTTCAATTAAAAAGGCATTACCTGAGCCTGAAAAACCAAAGCAACCAAAACCAAGACCACAAAACAATAGAAATTCTGACCGTGGTTGGAAGGGCGCTCCTCAGCAAGAATCAAATGCTCCAATGTCCTTTGAGGATATGATGGCAAAATTCAAGGCACAGAGTGAGGATAAAATGAGCGATATTAAGCGTAGCTCTGACAGACGTGGTGGCAATACTGGTTATCGCAAAGGTGCAAGACAGATATAATAGAAATTTAAAGGATGGGGAAACTCATCCTTTTATGTTACTTCGACAAATTATGTACATTGATAATAGTTTTTGTAGATTATTGACAAGTTTTCAAATAATACTTTACAATTTATGTGCATATGTGCTACAATGAAGGTGGATAAGATTATAAAATTTTATCTTAATTCAAAGCAAAGGAGATGTCGTTGTGAACATTACTATTGTTGGTCGTAAATGTACTCCAAGAGAAGATTTTAAAGAGAGAGCGGAAGAGAAACTGGGTAAGGTTGAAAAATTCTTTGGACCTGACGCAACGGCGAAGATTACTGCAACTGTTGAGAAAAATCAGAAAATCTGTGAGATTACTCTCACTAAGAAGAGTATGATTTTCCGTGCACAGGAACGCAGTGATGATTTAGAGGATGCACTCGATATGTGCGTTGACTCTTTAATTCGTCAAATCAGAAAAAATAAGACAAGAATCGAGAAAAAACTCCGTGATGTTTCATTTGACGATGTGTTGGCAGAGGATTATGATGAGGAAGAAATTGAGGTTGTAAGAACAAAAACAGTTGTTTTAAAGCCTGAAACAGTTGATGAAGCTATTCTTCAGATGAATCTTCTTGGACATATGTTTTATATGTTCCGTAACGCTGAAACTGATGACATTTGCGTTGTATATAGAAGAAATGACGGAGGCTACGGCCTTATCGAACCCGATTATGAGTAAGTAAAACAGACGGCGGGGGAAACCTCGCCGTTATAATTTTATAAAAGTTTAGGACGGATAAAATGAAAGAGAAAAACACAACCGGAAAGAAAAAGGATGTTAAATTAAGAACAAATTCTTTGATTTCAATAATTATTGCAGTCATATTATTCTTTGTGCCTAGTTTAGAGCAGAGGTTGATGGAATGGTATGCAGACAAGACTATCAATGACGATTTGGTTCTCACTATTGACCTTGATGAGCAGAACGAGCCTTTCCAAGGCTTTGGTTGCTCTTCTGCTTGGTGGTCACAGATTGCAGGAAATAGCGAACATGCAGAGGAAATCGCAAGACTTCTTTATAGTGAAGAGGGTCTTGGACTCAATATCTACCGTTATAATATCGGTGCAGGTTCAAAGGACGACCCCAACGATAAAATCAGAAGCGATTGGAGGTCAACGGAGAGTTTTTATGTGATGGATGAAGCAACAGGTGAATATTATTACGATTTCACAAGGGATGCAAATGCTCAGGCTATGCTTGACTTGTGTCTTTCCTATGGTTGCATTGATACAGTTGTTCTTTTTGCAAACTCACCACATTATTCAATGACACTCAATGGTGATGCAGGTGGTAACTCTGAATGGTGGGTATGTAATCTTCCTGAAGAAAATTTTGATGATTATGCAGAATATTTCCTTACAATAACAGAGTACTTTATTGAAAAAGGTGTGCCTGTTAAATATATCAGCCCTATTAACGAACCAAACTGGTCATGGGGTGAGGGTGGATATCCTGGACAAGAAGGATGCTTCTACAATTCTGAAGATATTTATGGCGTTTACAAGGCTTTTGCAAAGGAAATGGCAGAGAGAAATATGGAAGGAGTTCTCCTTTCAGGTCCTGAGTCAGGTGAAATCGGTCACAGAACTTATGAGTGGTTTGAATATATGTACAATGACCCTGAAATCCGTCCTTATTTAGGTAATTTGGCGTATCATAGTTACTGGTCTGACAATGATGTAAGAAAAAAAGTAGAATTTGGCGAATGGTTGAATGAGAATATTACAGATGTGCCAGTTGAAATGTCAGAATGGTGCCATCTTCCATGCACAGCTCCAATCGATGATGTTAGCGGTGCGGTTTTACAAGCAAGAGTTATGGCAAACGACCTTGAATTTACAAATGTTGACTCCTGGACTGCGTGGGTAGGTGTCAATTGGATTGATGCTACTAGTGATGGAAAAGAATATTCTGATGGACTTTTGGTTGCAACCGACCATAAATTAACTGATTTTAAAATTCCAATGAGATATTATGCGGTTGCTCATTATAGCAAGTTCATTCCAGTTGGTAGTGTTAAAGTAGAAACAAAGAAAAATATCTACGATATGGTTTGGGAAAAGGATTGGGCAGGTCAGGTTACATCTGCCAACTTCCTTACAAATGCTGTAACATTCCTTACTCCTGATGGAAAAGTTGTGACTGTTATCACTAACGAGGGTGATGCTAAGGACTTGAAGGTTAAGGTTGACCGTGATAATATGACAGTTTATACTACAACACAGCAAAATCAGTTGCAGGAAACATATTCAGGTAAGAATAAAAAGATTACACTTCCTGCAAACAGTATTACAACAATCGTATTTGAATAATCATAGAGAAAGGTGAGTGCTTACAATGAAAAAAATAATTGCTATATTATTATGTTTTGTTTTAGCTTTTGCCAATTTGTCCGTTGTTGCATTTGCCTTCGGAATGGGGCCAAATGAAGAGTATGCTGATAAAAATGTTGTAAGCATTACAGCTGTGGCACAGAGAAACCTTATTGAAAAAATCGATGGCACAGCAGAGGATTATGACGAAGTGACAGGACAATATGTTCACTTTTTTGCTTATGATGTTTATGCCTCTAACCCTATTATTACTATCTGTTTTGATGATGGTACAGAGATTAAGGGTACAATCGAGGAAATCGAAGCAGAAACAGGCGTGTTCATGTATGTTGAACCTATAAATTGTTACGAAAAAGACCATGTAGGAACTTATACTACATCAGTTACCTATATGGATAAAACAGCAGAATTTCAAGTGGAAATAGTTTCATATACATTGGGTGATGTCAATGATGATGGTCAAATTTCGGCAATGGATGCAAGAGCTATTCTTCAATATGTAGCTATGCTAAGAGATTTTAATGAAACTCAGTTGCTTGTGGCAGATGCTAATAGAGATGGGAAAATATCATCCATTGATGCACGTTGGGTACTTCAGGCTGTTGCAGGAACAAGAATACTTTAAAAGAAAAGGACAGTTCATTGTGAACTGTCCTTTTTTATTGATTAACTCAATGATATTCCATACCAAAGACTTCCACATAAACGGGTGAGAGTCGGTCGGTTAGATACTCTGTAAAACTGTGATTTTCAAGCATTGTAACATGGTTGTTCTCTGATTTTTTTAGAAACATAATGGCTTTTACACAGTCTAAATCGGTTTCTATGAAAAAATGTCCACCCATACTTTTGCAAACTTTTCTCACAAAGGAAAGACCATTTCTGTTAGGATGCTTTTCATTGAAATTGCCATTATTCTGGACTTCAACTTTGACAAAGTCCTTTTCTTCAATAGTTTTTATTGTTACAAGAGAGTCTGTTCCGTGGAGATAGGCGTTTGAAAGCAGATTGAGAAAGGCTTTTGAGATAAGACGATGATTACCATAGACGGAAGAGGTAGTGTTGCCACAATAAATAAAACTTTTAC
Organism: uncultured Clostridia bacterium; assembly: GCA_937877675.1. GTDB lineage: Bacteria > Bacillota > Clostridia > Oscillospirales > Acutalibacteraceae > Fimenecus. Next base: position 13,239 of record CALEIS010000095.1, read on the forward strand.
CTGTGTGGTACGAAAAGACATCAAATGCAGATGTTATGTTTTCGCATAGAGTGGAGATGTTTATAGTTTGAGGCAAAAAATCAAAGTCAGAAGAAAAGTCTAAATTACGCAGAGCCCTATAATGATTACGTAGGCTTCTTTCATCCTCTCGCTCAAAGGCTTTGTCAAAGAAGAATTGTAGTTTCTCCCTTGAAAACTGACTTTCATTCGTGTAAACTCTCGAAAAGTGTTTGTAATTCATGTAAAAACAACCTCCCATCTATAAATTTTATACCCTTTTTGCATTATTATTCCTTGAAATTTATAGTAATTGACAAAAAATTCACATATTGCCACTTTTTTCAAAAATACTCTTGCATATTTGCTTGAAAAGATATAAAATAATACTGCACTAATGCGAAATAATATTAGTATTAAATTATT
>CALEIS010000096.1 GCA_937877675.1 uncultured Clostridia bacterium
ATAAATCCGCAAGGATTTACTTCATTGTGGCGAAGCCACACAAACTCCCAATTTAAGAAACAAAAAAGGACAGGCTTTTTTAGTCTGTCCTTAATTTTTTATTTTAGTTCATTTGGAAAAGTCCATATGTAAGTGCTGACATGATAAAACCTGCTATCAACACACCAAGTGCAATAATTGGTAATGCTCTTTTAAATCTGATGTCAAGTAATGCTGCCATCAAAGCACCTGTCCAACCACCTGTACCTGGAATTGGAATTGCAACGAAAAGAAGAAGTCCCCAAGATTTATATTTCAAAACCTTGTCTTTATTCTTTGCTGTTTTTGCTTCAAGCTTTGTGATAATCTTTTCAAAGAATTTGAATCTTCTAAGGAAATCGAAAATCTTTCTGATAAAAAGAATGATAAATGGAATTGGTAACATATTACCAATGTAGCAAAGTAAAAATGCTGTTACAAAAGGAATTTCCATAAGTCGTGCAGCAATCATACCGCCACGACATTCAAGCACTGGAAAAAGAGAGATAACAAAAGCCACCAATTCTTCCGGAATTTTATTCTGCAAGAAATTCATTATTGTATTAACTATTTGTTCAACCATTTTGTGCCTCCATATTCAAAAGGTAGTCATTGGCTTTACGAAGCATTTGCTTATCATTTGGGAATTTAAGAGAATTCATAGCCTTGTCAAATTTGAGCCAGAGATATTCCTCAATTTCCTCACGCTGAATGACAGTTGTTGTATCATCAGTTGTTGCAAGGAAAATAACAACCTGTTTTTCGATTTTTCCTTGAATGGAATATTCTGAACGGAAACGGAAATCAGGCAAGAAACGAATTCTAATTCCTGCTTCTTCCAAAACTTCACGATAGGCAGTTTCCTTTTCAGTTTCACCACGTTCAATATGTCCTTTTGGGAATCCCCAGTTTGCACTGCGTTTATTCTTTATAAGCAAAAATCTTGTTTCACCATTGATGATACGATAAACAATAGCACCACAAGAGCTTTCGTACAAACAAGAAATCTCATAAGTACCATCTTCTTCAGCAAATCTTATTGCATCCTGAATCTGATGAATAATGAAGCGTTTACTTTTTGGTGCAACAACCAAAAACACTCCGCTCATATCATTTCTTTTTATTACAGCAATAACACGGCCCTCAAAAACACGGACCCTGTGTGTCACACCCATAATATAAGCACCCTTGACAGGTGAATGTGGGTCAATTCCACTTTCCACTGTACCAAAATTCAAGTCATAAGAGATGTTTTTCTCTCTGTCAAAGGAGTGCATGGGTCGGGTAATTCTTACCCTTACATACTTACCTAACATAACTTTTCTCCCGAATACGTTGGTGATTATCCACCAACAAAACTAAAACTGTTTAATATTATACATATTTTCTTTCTATCTTTCAAGTGTAACATAATTATTTGTTCAAAAATTTCTTATTTTTTATTATTATTTTGAAAAAATTATTGTGATTTTTACTGTAATGTTGTAAAATAAAAGTATATTTTATGTTATTTTTTAGGTGGTGAGAAGTTGTCAGATAATCATTTCAATAGGACTTTGAACGAGTTTGACAATCTCTTTGTTCCACTTAATCAAAGTCATGAAAGCAACGATATTTATAGCTCATCCTCTTTTGAGGTTGATAATAATCAGGTTTTTTCTTCATTTGTATCCGAAAAACATCATGTTTCTTATGAAGATGTCCCTACTGTCAATCGTGTAAGAGAGGAAATATGCTACGATGATATAAGCAAAATATACGAATCCATCTCAGAAGTTGAAAATAGAAAGGTACGCAAGAAGAAGAAAAAACATCACACCTTCAGAAATCTTTTTATTATTATTTTGTGTCTTGCAATTCTCGGTGCAGGTGTGTGGGTTTATCAGAATTATTCTGCAACTGTAATGGATATTTTTTACACAGTTAGAGATTATGTGATTATACTTATTGCAATTATAAAAGATAAAATACAACCATAAAGGGTGGTTTTTAATATGAAAAAGGCAAAAATGTCACTTGTATCAGAATTTACAGGTGCAAAAATTGATGAAAGAATTTATGGCTCATTTATCGAGCATTTAGGTCGTGCAGTTTATGGTGGTATTTATGAGCCAGACCATCCAACTGCTGACGAAGATGGTTTCCGTCAAGATGTTATTGAAAAAGTTAAGAAGCTTAATGTGCCAATCGTTCGTTACCCAGGTGGCAACTTTGTTTCAGGCTACAACTGGGAAGATGGTGTTGGTCCTGTGGAGTTCCGTCCTAAAAAGCTTGAACTTGCATGGGGTGTTACAGAACCCAACCTTTTCGGTACAAATGAATTTGCAAAATGGTGTAAAAAAGCTAATTCTCAACCTATGATGGCAGTTAACCTCGGTCTTCGTGGACCTGAAGAGGCAAGAAACCTTGTTGAATACTGTAATCATAAGGGTGGTAGCTATTGGAGTGACCTTCGTCGTTCACACGGTTATGAAGAACCACACAACATTAAACTTTGGTGTTTAGGTAACGAGATGGATGGTGACTGGCAAATCGGTCACAAAACTGCTTACGAATATGGCAGAACAGCCGCTGAAGCAGCAAAGGTTATGAAATGGACTGACAATTCAATCGAAACAGTTCTCTGTGGTAGTGCATCCCGTGATATGCACACATTCGGTGAATGGGAAGCAACAACTCTTGACCTTGCTTATGATAAGGTTGACTATCTCTCACTCCACATTTATTTCGGTAATCACGAAAATGATACACCTTCATTCCTTGCAAAGAACTTGAAAATGGATGAGTTTATTAAATCCGTTGTTTGTATCTGTGACTACATAAAAGCTAAAAAACGCTCAAAGCACACAATTAACCTTTCATTTGATGAATGGAATGTGTGGTATCATTCAAATGGTGCACCTTTTGAAAAATGGAGTACAGCACCTCATCAGCTTGAAGATATTTACAACTTTGAAGATGCACTTTTGGTTGCTCTTATGCTTATGACACTTCTCAAGAATGCTGACAGAGTTAAAATTGGTTGTCTTGCACAGCTTGTAAATGTTATTGCACCAATTATGACTGAAAATGGTGGTGCTTGTTGGGAACAGACAATTTTCTACCCATTTATGCACCTTTCAAATTATGGTCGTGGCTACACTCTTGACTCACGTGTTATCTCTCCTAAACACGATACAAAAGAATTTACAGATGTTCCTGATGTTGAAGCAATCGCAACTATAAGCGAAGACAAGGAAAATCTTACTATCTTTGCTGTTAACAGAAATATGGACGAAGATGTTCTTTTCGATGTTTCACTTCTCGACTTTGAGGACTTTGAAGTTATCGAATGTATCGAAATGAGTGGCTATGGTATTAAAGAAGAAAACAGTGCAATCAAGACTCCTGTTAAACCTTTTAATGCTCCAAAACCTGATTTTGATGGCAAGAATCTTACTACTAACCTTAAAGCACTTTCATGGAATGTAATTAGACTTGCAAAAAGAAAATAATTGTAGTACAATATAAAAAGTTAATTTTAGAAAGAGTGATTTTATGGCTTCAAAATGTCCTGCTTGCGGACACACCTTAAAGTTGTGGGACTTCAAAGCAGAATGTCCTAAATGTGGTGCCAATATTCCTAACCATCAGTGGGAAAAACGCATGTCTGATGATGCCGACGTTGCAGAAAATGCATTTGCTAAAATGCACTATAACACAAAAAACTTTAAATCTGCAGTTTTCGGTAATAAACTTCGTATAGCTCGTCTTGTGCTTACTTTTGCTCCACTTATTGCACTTGTGCTTCCACTTTATAATTTCACACTTGCTCTTCCATTCCGTAGTGGTAAGGAATCAATTTCATTCTTAACATTTATTCTTGATTACCTTCTTAAGGTGGATATCGGTAGTGTAATTACCCTTATGGGTGGTGAAGTTTTAGGAAAAGCTGCTACAATGGTTGTAATTGCCTGTGTGCTTTTACTTCTTGCTGTTGTATTTGGTGTTCTTAACTTCTTTGTTCTTCTCATTTCAGGCTTCAAGTTGAAATATATGTTCAATATCATCCTTAATGTACTTGCTACAATCTGTTGGTCAGTTGCCTCTGTATTCTTTATGCAGTTCACATCTGCTTGTACTGAACTCGGTGGTGGAATTATCACAGAATGTAGTTTAGGCTTTGGCTTTATCGTTGGTACTGTTCTCTTTATCGTGAATGTGGTAATGAATGTTATTGTTGGTAAGAGCCTTAAAAAGCAAATGGCAGAACAACCTTCTCTTGATGAGTTTATCGAAAATGAAATTGCTGAACTCAGAGCAGGAAAAACTAAATAATTATTCATAATAAAAATTGTCCCTCTCGTATATTCTACGGGAGGGATTTTTTATGTGGACAAAAGCAATACCACTACATAGGGTGACAAGTGTGTTGTCCCTTATTCTTGCAATAATTATCGCCATTGGTATATTGATAGGAAATTATGTATCGGCATCAGTTTCAACACGAAAACTACCCATATATGCTGTTGAAACGAATGAAAAAAAAGTGGCAATTACCTTTGACGCTGCTTGGACCAATCAGGATACAGAAGAAATTATAGAAGTCCTCAAAAAACATAATGCAAAGGCAACATTTTTCATAGTTGGTGACTGGGCTGAGAAATTCCCTGAAAGTGTAAAGGCATTTTATGACTCAGGTCATACCATAGCCAACCATTCGGACACTCACAAGGCTTTTTCAAAATGTTCAAGAAGTGAAATTAAAGCCGAAATTGTAAACTGTAACAAGAAACTCGAAGCTATCACAGGACAAAAAGTGACACTTGTCCGTGCACCGTCAGGAGATTATACCGACCAAAGCATAGAGGTGGCAAACGAACTTGGAATGCAAACTATTCAGTGGGATTGTGACTCTCTTGACTATACAAAAATATCGGTTGATGAAATTGTAAACCGTGTTTTGAATGGCACAAGAAATGGTTCTATAATTCTTTTCCATAACGGAGTTGAAAACACCGCCCCTGCCCTTGACAAAATCCTAACTGAACTGGAAAAGCAAGGCTATTCCTTCGTTTCAGTTGACGAGTTAATCTACAAGGACAATTACACCATCGACCACACAGGAAGACAACATAAAAACAAATAGACATATAAAAACATAATAAAGTCCTTTTTTGTTTCTTAAAGCGCCACATCAATATATGAACAAGTGGGGAATTAATAGATTTTAATTTTTGACTTTTTTCAGCAAAATATTTCATTATTCTAAAAGAAAATACATTCTTGCACATCATTCTTAACTATGTTATACTTCTATCATAGGAGGAATGACCATGGATTCTTTGAATAATATTTTCTGCCCTAACTGTGGCAACTCAATGACTACTGAAGAAAGATTCTGTAAAAAATGTGGAGCAGTAAACCCTGCATATTCCACATCGCCAACAACTCCACAACCACCAGTTGCAGATGCTGTTACAGAATTTATCCCTACTCAACCACAGAATACAACCACACCTAATTATACAGCAAATCAGCCAACAACTTATGCTCCAATCTCCAATGCGGGGCAAACTCAGGCGCCTGGATATACAACAAATACTATATCCCCTACATATATGGGTACACCAAATATGATGCAGCCTACTCCACCAGAGAAAAAGAAGTCCAACAAGGGATTGATTGCTGCAATTATTAGTGTTACATCTGTACTTGTTATCGTAGGTGTTTTCCTCACTTTAATTTTGACACATGTAATCTGTATCAATCACAACTGGGAAGAAGCAACTTGCGAAAAGGCAAAGACTTGTTCATACTGTGACAAAACAGAGGGCGATGTTGCTGGGCACAAGTGGAAGGATGCTACTTGTGTAGAGGCTAAAACCTGTTCAGTTTGTAAAAAGAAGAGTGGTGAACCTTTGGGTCACACAGATGGTGAATGGGTTGTGACAACTGAACCAACATTGATGGCTACGGGTAGCGAAAGTTTAGCTTGTGCCACATGTGGTGAAGCTCTTGACGAGCGCAGTGTATCCGAAAAAGATGCTAAAGCAGAGAGAACATCTTTCAACTTTAAGGATGACGAGTTTATTCAGTGGTTAGAAGATGAAGGTGATGGAGACATTGAGATTGGTTCCCTCATTGAAACAACTGACGACGGTGATACTATGTATAAGATTACAACCTTTGATGGTAAAACAGGTGTATTGCTCTTATGCCATGTCAATAACGACCCAAATGGCAATGTAAAATTCATTATGGTAAGTTTCGGTGATAATGTCGTTAATTCTGCTGCAGTTATTTGTTTTATAGGAGAAAGAATTGACATAAAATTTGATTCATTAACTGCTTCTTCATATATTTATACTTATGACTCTGTCTATGAAGCTGGCGGAATGACAGCTTGCATCATAGAAAATGACGGACTTAAGGTTGCTGTTTTAGTTCCATCTGACATACTTTCCGAGGTTGAATCAGCTTAACTCTATACACACAATGTACGGACAACAAAAAGTTGTCCGTATTTTTTATTGCAAAGCCAATATACCACGAGCCGAAGGCCACGCAGTATTGCGGAAAAAGAAACAAATTTATCGGCATTTTTACTGTATTTTGAGCCTATTTTTCTACATATACGAATACAAGTTTTTCTTGAATTCTACTTTTGTTTATAATAAAATTAAATTATAAAAGAACATAGGGGGATTACTTTATGCCAACATCTAACATTACAAAAATTAAAACTAAGCAAAAAAATCTCGTTCTTCGTGTTGCTAAAGGTCACTTTGCAACAAGTAGTGTACACAGTAACTACTATATCGACGTTGCTGCACAAAAATCCCGTCTTTCCGAAGCAAAAGCAGTTGCGCAGGAACTTTGCAAAAACCACAAATACAGCAATCAGGTAATTGATACTATCCTGTGCCTTGACGGAACAGAGGTTATTGCTACTTGTGTTGCAGAAGAACTTACAAAGAATGACTATGTTAACATTAATGCTCATCAGACAATTTATATTGTTACTCCTGAAATTATTAACGGTTCACAGATTATCTTTAGAGATAATATTGCTTCTATGATTAAGGGTAAGCACGTGTTGATTACTGCAGTTTCTGTTGCATCTGGTAACACTGCAAAATCAGCAATCGAAGCCATTAAATACTATGGTGGTGAAGTGGTTGGTATTGCATCCATCTTCGCTACAACAGAGGATTGTGCAGGATTTAAGGTTAATTCAGCGTTTAACCCTAACGACTTATCTGATTATTTCAGTAAACCTGCTCATGAATGTCCACTTTGTAAAGAGGGCAAAAAGTTAGATGCTCTTATTAACTGTCACGGATTCTCAAAGCTTTAAAAAACAGAAATGGCGTGGATTCCTTTTCCACGCCATTAATTTTATGCAAAATAAAAAGTGGTGAAACATTTCTGTCTCACCACTTAAATTTTTATCCTTCAGGATTTTCTGGATTACCATAGTTAAGGTAACCTGCATCCTTCCAAATTACTGTAAACTGTGTACGTCCATCAGGTAACTGCTCTCTAATATAGAAGTTGCTTCCCTGATTGCCCTGTGCCCACTGGTCGTATCTAATAAATCCGTTCCAGTTACCATTTTTGTCAGTAACACTCTGAAGACCCTTTTCAATGCCGTCTGCCATCTCTGTATCCCAGGCAATAACATATGCCTTAAGAACGTTCTGCTGAGGATTACATGTACCAAACTTAAATCCAGTAAGCCACCAGTGTTCCTGCTCATATCTTATAAAGAGTGGATTTTTCTTGTTGTAATCTGCAGCTGTCTGATAGTATTCAAAATACATCTCAAGAAGGTTTTCGTCTTCTGCACATCTATAGAATGGTAAATCTGCGTTTTCTGGTTTCTTTGTGTAAACGCCTAATTCTGCACCTTCAAGAACACCGTACTGACCCTTCCACCACTGAAGTCTCCAAAGGAGGTCCTGATACTCAAAGTCAATTTTAAGTGTCATATAGAACATCATTGTATATGCTGCTGCTTGGTCATACAAATCTGTGAAACCAAAATATCTCTGCCATGGATTAAGGTGTGTATAGAAAATATTCTGTACTGGGTCATGCTTATATCCAAAGAGAGCAAGAATCTCATGAAGAGTTGATTCTTGTGTTGGTGGTGTAACTGGAATATCTGGCTGTTCAGGATTTTCTGGTTCATCACCTGAGCCGTCATCTTCTGGTGGAGCAATTTCACCGAATGAACCACTTGCTGCAAAACGAAGGATTTGTCTAGCATCGATTGCAGTAATTTAACCGTCACCGTTAATATCAATAACTTTGAATGTTTCGTCGTCAACTTCTCTTAAGCCACCGGCAACCTGTAATGCAATACGAGCATCGATTGCAGTAACTGCACCGTCACCGTTAGCATCACCCATTAATGGTGCTTCTACCTCTTCAGCAAAAGCAACAATACCACCCATAGGGATAGCTGTAACAAGTAAAACTAATGCAAGTAAAAATGAAAAATACTTTTTCATTTTGTCACCTCTTTCTAAAGTTTACCAAATGTTAATATATATTATCTCACAGACAAAAAGTATTGTCAAGAAACTAATAGACATAATTTTGTCTATTATTTCTCATTTTCTCGCTTCATGTGAGAGAATTTTTCTCCCCAACTATTTGCCCAACTCTCGCAATAGAGTTTATAGTATGAAACATTGTTCTTTTCTCTGTATTTTGCAAAGAAATTACACCATATTGCTGATGGAATTGCAACAACAACATAGTATAAAGGTCCCAATAACAAGCACTGCCAAGTGTGACCATATTCATGAATTCTTGTGTTATATGTCCAGACTTTGTTAGGATGGTCTGCTCTCATAAATATGAAAAGTCCCATTGAGAGTCCACCCTGTTTCCAAGGAAGATACACAATATTTGCATATCCGAATTTACTGTGAGGTCTTTTTAATATTTTAGTACAAATAAGGTATGCAATTCCACCCACAATATTCACAGGTAAACACCATGTCCATTGAACAATATAAAAGAATATATCGAAGAGTTTGCTTCTTTTTACTGTTGGTGCAGTTTGAGTAATATCAATTTTATCCATAATTACACTCCTCACACATTTTCCATAATAGCCTTTTTCTCGGCTTCTTTTTCTATGAGTATGATATAATTTCCGTTTTCATCCTTATCGAGAGTATGACCCTGACTTTCGTCATTGTCACAACCAAGCCAAGTATTTTCAAATTTTTGTCCTGTAAGAGCCTCGCAACATTCCTTTTCCTCAGGGGTAAGGGTTACACTTCCGTATTTATGCTTTGTAGCGATAGCGGCACGAATCATTGTATGGTCATCTTTTGTCATTTTAAATCTTCTTAAAAGAATATAAGAAATCAAAGCACAAACCATAGGAATAACCGCTACACAAAGACGGATACCAAAAATTGCAGAATCGGACTGTTGTACAAACTCTGTTGACTCACTCTTTGTATCAAGTCCAAAACCACCAAGAATAAGTGTTACGATAAATGTGTTGATACCACCAGTAACCTGTTTAACCATTGTGTTACAAGTTGAAACAACACCTTCTCTACGACGACCTGTAATAAGTTCATCAACATCAGTAAGGTCAGGGAAAACATTGTTACAAACAAAGCCGATACCACTCATACCAAATGGATAGAATATAACTCCCAACAGCATAAGAATTAACATATATGTTGCCTTTGGTGTGCCTGGTTGACTTGCCTGCACAATAAGTCCAATGGCAAGGCCCAAAATCATAAACGGAGTTACAATAGTACCACATTTTTTCTTGCCATGCTTCATTGTGAGAGCATAATTAAGTGGGAATGCTGCTGTTTCAAACACACCTGCAAAAGTGTTAAAAATCGGATAGAACTTATACTGATTTGCAAGGAATGTTACATAATAAATATATGTTGTTGAGTAGAAGCTTCTTGCCATTTCCCAGAAGAAACTGACACTGAAATACTGTCTGAATGAACGGCTTTTGAAAACATCAATATATTCTTTAATTGCCAATTTCCAGTCAAGTGGTTCGGTTTTCATATCAAGAGAACTTGGTTCTTTAACCAGCTTAAATGTACTGTAAATTGCCACAGAATACATTGTCGCAAGGAGCACACCTGCAATTAAGAAAGGTGTTTTTGATTCCCTTGTAAGTCCACCTGAAAATCCAAACACTGAAAGCAAAATAAGAAGAATAATGTATGACGGAATCATACCACAGGAATTAAAAATATAGCTCACTGATGTATATTGTGTTCTCTTATTATATTCAGGTGCAAGTTCAGGAAGCATAGCTGTATGTGGCACAGTTATAATTGTATAAGCAGTTTTGTAAAGCACGTAAGCAAACAAAAAGTATGCAACAGTAATATATGGATGATTTTCGCCATCAAGACCGAAAGAATTCCACAACATTATGTAAGATACAAAAACAAATGGAATACCTCGTTTAAGGTACATTCTATGTTTTCCGTATCTTGAACGAGTGCGGTCGGTAATGATACCCATAATCGGGTCATTGATTCCATCCCATACAACTGCAATCATAGTTATAAAACCTGCATATCTAATATCAAGTCCTACAACTTTAGTAAGGAAAATGCTGAAATACATACTAATTATGTATCCTGCACCACCGAGGAAGATATTGGTATAGCAATAATTTATCATAGGAACAACAGTTTCTTTGAAAGTCCCCTCAATTCCTATTGCCTTTTTAATTTTTTCACCCATAAACTCACCTACAAAAAATCTGCATTACCATATTCAGTTAATGCAGATTCTTTTATTATTAGTCATCTTCACCTACGAAAATCTCAACTGCATTTTCGCAAGTTTTAACTTCAACAAAGTCGTGGAATCCACCGTTTTCACCGTCAAGAACCCAGTTAACTTTGTCCTCAAAATAGAACTTAAAGTTTTTGCCTCGTTTCAAAACAAGATACTTATTGTCAGCAACTTTTCTTGTTACAAACATAGCATTAAGAATTGAAACAAGCTGTGCAGGATTTTTAGGCATACGAATCATTGCCAATTCGTGATATCCGTCGTCAAACTCAACTCCTGCCTTTTTAAGCACAGGAAATCCTGCAACGGAATATGAGTTGGAAACTCCACCATAGAAGAATTTTCCCTCTATGATTTCACCATCATCACACTCAACCTTTGCCTTGAAGCCTCTAATTGAGAAAGCCTCTTTAGCTGATTCCCAATAATATGCTCCCCTGCCGATTTTATTTTTAAGTGATTGTTTTGCTTTATATGACACATCACAAAGATTACCGAAACAAGAAACATAAATAAATGACTCTTTACCATTGAAATCACCGATATCAATAGCCCTTGTCTTGCCTTTAAGAACTGCTTCAATAGCATCTTCAGCATCTGTTGGAATGTGCAAGGAATTTGCAAAGTCGTTAGTTGTACCAAATGGAATATAACCGATTTTCACATCTAATTTCAATTCCATAACACCACAGATTGTTTCTTTTAATGTACCGTCACCACCGCAACAGACAATTACTTCATTACCCTCACCATAGTGCTTTGTAACATAATATGCGTTCTTATCAATCTCAGTATATCTAACGCTCACCTTATAATCTGCTTCTTCAAGTTTGTTTACAACCTTTGGAAGAAAATCAACGGATTTACGTTTACCCGCAATAGGATTGATAATAAGCAAAAGGTTTTTAGACATATTAGAACTCCAATTTCTTGTTTATATATTCAACCAACTGGTCGATAGGCATTCTTACCTGTTCCATTGTGTCTCTGTCACGAACAGTTACGCAATTATCTGCCTCTGTTGTATCGTCACCAACAGTCTGGAAGTCAACTGTGATACAGAATGGTGTACCGATTTCGTCCTGACGACGATATCTCTTACCGATTGAACCTGCATCATCATATTCAACATTGAAATATTTTGAAAGCATTTCGTAAATTTCGTCTGCTTTGTCACCGAGTTTCTTTGAAAGAGGAAGAACAGCAGCCTTAACAGGTGCAATTGCAGGGTGGAAATGCATAACAACACGAGTATCATTTTCACCAACAACTTCTTCATCATAAGCTTCTGTGAGGAGAGCAAGGAAAAGACGCTCAACACCAAGAGATGGTTCGATAACATAAGGAATGTATTTTTCGTTTGTAGCCTGGTCGAAATATTCCATTGTCTTACCACTTGTGTTGCTGTGCTGAGTTAAGTCATAGTCAGTTCTGTCAGCAATACCCCAAAGTTCACCCCAACCAAATGGGAAGAGGTATTCAAAGTCTGTTGTAGCCTTTGAGTAGAAGCAAAGTTCTTCAGGGTCATGGTCACGAAGACGAAGATTTTCAGGCTTCATGTTGAGAGAATAGAGCCAATCACGGCAGAATGCTCTCCAATATTCAAACCATTCAAGGTCTGTACCAGGTTTGCAGAAGAATTCAAGTTCCATCTGTTCAAATTCACGAACACGGAAAATGAATTTACCTGGAGTGATTTCGTTACGGAAAGATTTACCAATCTGTGCAACACCGAATGGAACCTTTCTTCTTGTTGTTCTCTGAACATTCTGGAAGTTTACGAAAATACCCTGTGCTGTTTCAGGACGAAGATAGATTTCAGATGTTGAATCCTCTGTAACACCTTGGAATGTCTTAAACATAAGGTTGAATTGACGGATGTCAGTAAAGTTATGAGCACCACAGTCAGGACATGGAATAGCATGTTCTCTGATATAGTTTGCCATTTCTTCATTTGACCAACCTGCAACATTTGTGCCATCAAAGTTTTCAATAAGATTATCTGCACGGTGACGAGTTTTACACTGACAACAGTCCATAAGTGGGTCAGAGAAACCACCAAGGTGACCAGAAGCCACCCAAGTCTGTGGATTCATAAGAATAGCACTATCAAGACCTACATTGTATTTGTTTTCCTGGATGAATTTCTTTCTCCAAGCTTTTTTGATGTTTTCTTTAAGCTCAACACCAAGTGGGCCGTAGTCCCAAGTGTTTGCAAGACCGCCGTAGATTTCACTACCTGCATAAACGAAACCTCTGCCCTTTGAGAGAGCAACAAGTTTTTCAAGTGTTTTTTCTGTGTTAATCATAACTAAATTTCAATCCTTTATATATATTATTGGTTATTTATTACTTAATTAGTCAACTTTACCTGACTTTACTGCTTCAAAATCTTCAACGATTTCTTTTTCAGGTGCTTTTGTAAGAAGGGAAACAACAACGATTGCGATTGATGCGAGAATGAATGCAGGAAGAAGTTCATAAATTGCAAATACGCCACCGAGTTTCGCAATTACGTATTTCCATACAAAAATCATAACGCCACCTACAACCATACCTGCAAGTGCACCCCATTTGTTTGTACGTTTCCAGAAAAGTGCAAAAAGAACAACAGGACCGAATGCAGCACCAAATCCTGCCCAAGCGAAGGATACGATTTCAAAAACTGAACCCTCATCCTTTGCCCAAATAACACCAACAATTGCAATAACAACAACTGTTAAACGAGCTACTATCATTGAAGCCTTCTGTGAAAGCTTTTTGCCGAAGAATTCTTTAACAATATTCTGTGAAACAGCTGAAGAAGCTGCAAGAAGCTGTGAGTCAGATGTTGACATTGTTGCAGCAAGGATACCTGCAAGGATTACACCTGCAACGATTGCAAGTACAGCACTGTTATCGCTGATAAGTTTTGCAATTTCAATAATGATTCTCTGTGAATTTGCATTATCAAGAGCGATTGTACCATTCTTAACTGCTGCTGAGCCGATAACACCGATTAAAATTGCAATTGCCATTGAGATAAACACCCAAACTGTAGCAATTCTACGAGATGTCTTTAATTTGTTCTTATCGCTAATAGCCATAAATCTTAAAAGAATATGTGGCATACCAAAATAGCCAAGACCCCATGCAAGAGTTGATGCAACTGTCAATGCATTATATGGTGTACTTGCGTTTGTTGTTGGGTCGTAAGTATTGAAAAATTCAAGGAAGCCTGGCATTGAATTTGCATTTGCAGCAACATTATCCCAACCACCTGCATAGTTAATACCAAAACCAACAACTACTACAAGAGCAATTGTCATAACAATTGACTGAATAAGGTCAGTTGTTGATGCAGCAAGGAAACCACCAAGAGTTGTATAAGCAACAATAACAACAGCACTTATAACCATTGCTGTAAAATAGTCAACACCAAAAAGACTTGAGAAAAGTGTTCCACAAGCATTAAAACCTGATGCTGTGTAAGGAACAAAGAAAACAAGAATAACAAGTCCTGCAATTAAAGAAAGAATATTCTTCTTATCACCAAATCTCTTTGAGAAAAATTCAGGAATTGTAACTGCATCAAGTTTCTGAGTGTATGTTCTGATTCTTTTTGCGACAATAAACCAGTTTATCCATGTACCGATACCAAGACCGATTGCAGTCCAGCTTGCTTCTGCAAGACCATAAACCAAGGCAACGCCTGGAAGTCCCATAAGCAACCAGCTACTCATATCGGAAGCCTCTGCACTCATTGCTGTAACGAGTGGTCCTAATTTTCTGCCACCAAGATAAAAGTCGTCTGTGCTTTCATTTTTCTTTGAATAAACTGCACCAATTACAACCATTGCCAAAAGATAAACTGCAATTGTTACAATCATTATAATAGCTGTCGAAGTCATAATCTTCATCCTCCTATACAACTTCGTTATGGAATATTACTCCATTTTATAAATATTCCATCATATTATAATAAAAAAATAATGGTTTGTAAAGCATTTCTGCCCTACAAACCAT
Organism: uncultured Clostridia bacterium; assembly: GCA_937877675.1. Classification (GTDB taxonomy): domain Bacteria; phylum Bacillota; class Clostridia; order Oscillospirales; family Acutalibacteraceae; genus Fimenecus. The sequence goes on from CALEIS010000096.1 coordinate 14,818, forward strand.
CATAAATTTACAATTTTTTACCGATTTTTAATTATTCACCTTTCCACTCGTGAATAACTGCTGGTTTTTCAAAAATCTCATCAAGTCTGTTCATAAATGGAAGAACATCACAATAGTCAAGAGCCTTGTGGTCAAATGCAATTGTGAGAGGAAGAATCTGACGAATTTCGATTGTATCGTTTCCATTTTCATCTGTTACAACAGTTGGTTTCTTCTGAACAGCGTTAACTGCAATAGCAGTAACCTGAGGTGGAATGATTTCAAGAAGGAAGCACATGCCCTTCTGGTTTCTATGAATTGAACCAAGATTAGAAATTGTAACTGTACCCTGCTCAATATCCTTCTTTGTAAGTCTGTCCCTTTCAGGAATTGCATAGTATTCTTTCTTTGCCTTGCCCTTCAATGTACGAACCTTATGCTTACCTGTTTTTGAACCGATAAGTCTTAATACAGCCTGTTTAACCTTACCCTTTTTAAGGCCTTTAAGAGTATTATCAAGAGAAACCTCAAACATAGCCTCGTCCATATTTGTATTCTTCAAACGACGCATTGTATCATTGATGATTTCTGTCATTTTTGTAAGGTTTTTGCTTTCCATATGACGGAGGTTAACAGTCATCATTCTTCCGTCAGGAAGTACAACAGGCATTGAAACATTAACTCTGTTGTGATACAAAAGTTTACCACGTACAAGTTTACGTTCAAAAACAAGGTGACAGTTCATCTTTGGAGCAGCCATAAGACCTTCGCATATAATCTTCATAACAACTGTGTTGATAGAGATTTTCTTTGCTTTATCAGTACAACCCTCGTTGAGTTTTTTGTACTCTTTCATAAATTCGGTAACATCTGCTTCATAGCTTACAACAGCATGAGGAATTGTTTCCCAGCTTTCTGCTGTCATGTTTGAAACAATTTTTCTTGCGATACCAAATCGTTCTTTCTTGTAAACAGCCATTTTTATTTCTCCTTAAAAAGCTTTTTCATTAAATCTTCTTTCAAATTCTTCACAAAGTTCATCCCTGAAATTAGGATGAGCAATAGAGATGAGTGCTCTTGCTCTTTCTCTCATAGTTTTGCCCTTAAGTTGAGCAATACCGAATTCAGTAACAATGTAGTTAACATCATTTCTTGTTGTTGTAACCGCTGAATAATCAGTGATTTTTGGTACAATCTTTGAAATTGTGTCACCCTTTGCAGTTGAAGGCATTGCAATAATTGAGCGTCCGCCCTTACTCATTGTTGCCCCTCTTACAAAGTCAACCTGACCACCAACACCTGAAAACTGATTAAGACCGATTGTGTCTGACACAACTTGACCTAACAAGTCAACCTGCAAGCAGGAGTTAACTGATACCATATTGTCATGTTGTGCAATAACAACAGGATTGTTAACATAGTCCATAGGCATCATTTCAACATCCGGATTACCGCTGATAAAATCAAAAAGTTTTGTTGTACCAAAGGCAAATCCAAGAATTGTTTTACCTTTATTTATGTTTTTCTTTGAGTTATTGATAACACCACTAGTGATAAGGTCAACAACACCATCGCCAACCATTTCAGAGTGAAGTCCCAAATCCTTTTTATTCTTCAATTCCTCACAGATTGCATTTGGAATACCACCGATACCCAACTGAATACAGTCACCATCATTAATGAGTGACGCACAGTTTTTACCAATCTGAATTTCAACATCTGTGAGCGGTGGAGCAGGTACTTGTGGAATTGGCTCATCGTGTTCTACAAAGAAATCAAATTCCGAAATATGCTTTCTTGTAGCACCATATGTATAAGGCACGAATTTATTAACCTGAGCAATTTTAACCTCACAATGAGCAAGTGTTGTTTCAATATAGTCACAGTTTGCACCCAAAGAAACATAACCATCCTCATCAGGAGGAGTAACTGACATAACAGTAACTCGTGGTTTAAGATAATCTCTTAAAAGAGATGGAATTTCAGAAAGATAACATGATGTGTAATCTGCCACACCAGTTGCAATTGCTTTTCTGTTTGTTCCTGAAGCAAAAAGTGAATTATATCTGAAATGACCTTTTACTTCTTCATCAACCCAAGGAGTTTCACCTAAAAGAAGCATATTGATTACTTCAACATTATGAAAATCCTTGTAGTTTTCACGCATAGCACGGACAATAGCTCTTGGTTCACTACAACCAAACGCCATAACGACCTTGTCGCCGTCTTTTATATTTTTTATTACTTCTTCAGCACTTATGAGTTTCTTATTGTATTCTAATTTCCAGTCCATAATTGCCCCCTATCTTTGTTTATTATTAAACATTTATGTATGCAAATGTTCAACATTTATACAATTATATCGCAATTTGATTTTCTTGTCAATAAACATAAAACAGTTCACAAATATTTAACATTTGTTTTCAGGCACATTTTTTTCATCAGTATGTAAAAAAATGTTCTGTTTTTTTATAGATTATTACAATAGAAAAAGAAGATTTATTATAGTATAATTGTTTATGTATAAAAATCTCTCTACGAGGAGTGTTGCATAATATGAATTATGTTAGCAAAAAGGAAAAAATAAGCTTTATGTCCGGTCTTGCAGGACAGAATATTGTTTACTGTTTTATCGGTACAGCCTTCTTCCAATACTTTTTAACGGATATTGCGCTGTTCCCACCTGCAGTTGTAACCGTTCTTCTCATTGTTATGAAGATATGGGACGGTATTAACGACCCTATTATCGGTTCATTCGTTGACCGACATCGTTTTAAAAATGGTGAAAAACTTCGACCGTTACTTAAAAACACTCCGGTGCCTGTTGGTATTTTCACAGTTCTTATTTTCGTTGTTTTCTCAACAGATAATGACCTTCTCTGGCTCCGTGTTGGTTACTTTGTAATTATGTATCTCTGCTGGGATATTACATACACCATGCAGGACGTTGCAATCTGGGGTATGACTGCTGTTGTTACACCTAACTCTAATGAACGTGATAAGTTTGTTCAGTTAGCACGAACAGTAGGTTCAGTATTCTTTGGTATTGCCAGTGGCTTTATCCCTATGGCTATGGAAATCGTTGCAAAAGTATCAGGCAACTCCTTAGCACTTATGACCGTTTTATTCACAATTATCTTCGGTCTTGGTGGTGCTTTACTCAGTGCAAAATGTTATGGTGCTCATGAAAGAGTTCGTCTTATTGAGCCTGACAAACAGCAAACATCCATTCTTGAATGCTTCAAGCTTCTTTTCCAGAATAAGATGCTTATGCTTGTAACACTCTCAAACCTTTTAGGCTCATTGGCATTCGGTGGAAGCCTTATGACATACTTCTTCAAGTACAAGCTCCCTGAAATTTCTGTTGCAGGATATGTTCTTGGACCATTGACATTGAATACAATTTTCGGTACTTTGACTTCTCCTCTCTCATTCCTTGGTATGCTTATGGCTGATAAGCTTAAGCAAAAATTCAAGGGTTACAAAAACCTTCTTATTTTCATTCAGGTTTGTACTCTTATAGGCCGAGTTATTGCATGGGCAATCGGCTTCGAAGGCAAAAATATTATATGGACTATCGTCATCCTTGCTCTTTGCTCATTCCCAGGTGGTGCTGCAAGTATTGCACAGACCTCTCTCTTCTGCGATAGTATTGACTATATGGAATGGAAAACAGGAAAACGCACAGAGGGCGTTACATTTGCAATGCAGACCTTCTTCACAAAGATTTCAAGTGGTATCACTGGTGCTCTTGGCACATTAGCACTCAGCCTTCTCGGTTATGTTGCAGTTGAAGATAAACCTGGAGCTGTATATCTCGGTACTCAGAGCCAAGCCTTTGAAACATGGATTTGGCCACTTGTAATGCTTACTCCAGGTATTGCCGCTCTTATCTGCATTATCCCACTTCTCTTCATCAAGTACACACCTGAGCAAAAAGCACAGGTTGAAAAGGAACTTGCTGAACGCAGAGCAGCGTTACCAGAGGATGTTTTGCAAATAGAAGAACTTCTTGATGAGGAAAATCCAACTGTCACAGACAAACAGAGAATCAAGGAAATCCGTACACTTGTATTCCTTCGAGATAATGGAACTATCACACAGGTTGAATACAACCAGAAGGTTAGTAACCTTTTCAAATAGTGAGGCATTTAAAATGAAAAAAATAATCAGTATTTTATGCGTTACGGTAATATTGTTATCATCTTTTTCCGTAATAGCATTTGCTGCTGACACAAACTATAAGCCATACGAAGAAAGTCAGTACTTCACATATGGTGACTACGATATACATTACAGAGTTATCCCTGCAGAAGGCAAATTCAAGGGCAGAATTATGATGCTTCATGGGTTTATGTGTTCAACCTACGCTTGGCGTAATATGGCAACAGAAATGTCAAAAAAGGGCTATGAATGTGTCCTTGCCGACCTTCCAAACTTTGGTTACAGCACAAGGGAAACTCCTGAAATGGAAATTGTTGACCGTGAAATCTTAATTACAAAACTTATGGAGAGTATCGCTCCTATGAACGAGTGGATTTTAGCAGGTCACTCAATGGGTGGTGGTGTTGCAGTTAATATTGCAATCGAAAATCCCGTTAAAGCACTTCTTCTTTACTGTCCTGCTCCACAAAGCGAATTCCCTGTGGCAATGAAAGGTCTTGTTCAGTCCAGACTCATGAAAGGCACTATGAATGCTTTCTTTAAGTATGGTACAACAGTTACACCACTTGTAAAATCAATTATCTTTATGGCAACTCTCGACATTAAATTCTCAAATGAATACGATGTAACTGGTGTTACAGATGCTGTTCAATACGACGGATTTGGTGCAGGAATGTGTGAGATGATGTACAATGTAAAGCCAACCGATTTGGCAAATGCAGACAAAATTACTTGTCCTGTTCTTTTAGTTCAGGCAAGTGGTGACATTGTTCTTAATTCACAGATGAAAAGCCAAATGAATTCAGCATTCCCAAATGCTACAACATACAATGTAAAGTGTGGCGGACACCAATGCATTGAAAACAGAGCATACGAGCTCTCTTTGGTAACAAACCAATTCCTTAGAAAAAATAAATAAAAAATTAAGCGGGGCATCAACCCCGCTTTTTTGTTGCTAAATTTTGCACTTAAAAACATGTTCCACAATATTCGTAACCCTGGTCTAAATATTGTTGTAACTCCGTGCCTTTAACTGTCTTTTTGTTACTCTCACTCATAGATGATACTCCCGAGCAAGTTGGTTTATGTATTTTCTTTGAAGATGTATTCAATACAAATTGTGACGAATTAATATCATCCTGTTCTTCTTTGTATTCCTCGTCAACATGGCTTTCACCAGTTTTATAGTCGATTTTAACACCTGGTTGAACGTTGTAGCAATAAACATTGAAGCAAATTCCTTCACCCTCGTCTTCCACAGACCAAGCCTCCATCACTACACCACTTGCAACGAGATTATCACCATCAAAAATAGGTGTTACACGATAAAGCACATGGTTTCCAGTTTCCTTTACATAGTCAGCAACCATATTCTCAAATGGCAACATTCCTTGTACATTAAGGTATCTGGTACCTGTAATCAGATTGCTTGTATTAGCATTTTCACCTGTTAACTGAAAACCAATCAGGTGACAACGATTATAAAGGTATTTTCCGTCAACAAAATCATATTTGGCAGTTACCCAACCTGATGGTTTAACCTGACCGATACTACCTCTGTCTTCCGTAGGCATAATCTCTTTACCGACACAGGCAAAAGTTACACCACAGCGACCCAACTCATCAAGCTCTGCATAGTCTTCAAAGGCTTTTGTTGTGTAGTCATCCTCTGTAAACAATGGTTGATTGTTATTAAGCGCCACATAGGGGCTACCAGAAAATTCCGGAACATTTTCCAAATTAAATGCAGGAGTTTTTTCCTTTTCCTTTCCACAACCGCCAAAAAGCAACATGGAAAGGACAAGAAGAATACTGATTACAGATATATATTTTTTATTCTTCATAACACTACCTCACATAAATTTCTCTTGTGATTTTATCGTGGGATGAGCCTTCAAAATCCATAGTTTCACTTAATTTCCAACCATTTAAATCAATATTGAAATACACATCCGCAGGATAAACCCTATTCCATTTATATATGATGATTTCTTCAACATCATTTTCATTTACAGTAAAATTTTCTGCAAAGCAATATCCGTTTCTGATTTCATTCATATCTTCAATAATTTCAACAGAGTTTTCAGGAAAGAGTTTTGCTGAATATTCATTTGTATAAAGTTTTTTGTCTTTACAATATTCGAGAATATTCTCAATAAGCACTCTGTCACGACTTTGACGACGATTATTGAAGAGCATTCCCCTGTTGTCATCAAGACAAACTATAAGTTTCATAAATATCACCCAAGAAAATATTAACATACACATAAAATTCTTTCAATAAAAATTATTTGTTATCTGTCCGTTTTATGGTATAATGATAAAAAATCAAGATGGTGGTGAGAAAATGAAAAGATTTGCAACAATATATGTTGAGATTTCAAATATTTGCAATTTGAGTTGTTATTTTTGTCCGGGGACCACTCGAAAACCAAAGCGAATGACCGAAAATGAATTTAAAATAGTGTTAGAAAAAATCAAGGACTATACTGATTACATTTATTTTCATCTTCTTGGTGAGCCTCTTTGCCACCCTGACCTTGAAGCATTTCTGACCCTTGCCGAAGAAATGAAATTCATGGTTACTATCATAACAAATGGTACTCTTTTAAGCAAAAACAAAGATATTCTGTTAAATTCAAAATCCCATTATAAAACTGTCATTTCTCTCCACTCATTCGAGGCAAATGACAATAAATTATCTTTTGAGAAATACCTTGATGACTGTTTCACCTACGCAAAGGAAGCAGAAAACAAAAAAATCGTTGTTCTGAGGTTATGGAACAATGGTGGTAAAGACAATTTGAATAATGCTATTTTATCAAGGCTTGAAGATTATTTCCCAAAGCCTTGGGTACAAGAGAGAAACGGAACAAGAATTGGTGAGAGAATCTATATTGAATATGGTGATAAATTTGATTGGCCAAATCTTGAAAGTGACAATGTTGAAGAAAAGATTTTCTGTTACGGACTCCGTACCCAGATTGGCATTTTAGCCGATGGCACAGTTGTCCCCTGTTGCCTTGACAATAATGGTGAAATAAACCTTGGAAACATTTTTGAAAGTGATTTAGAAGAAATAATCAACTCTCAAAAAGCACAAAACATCTACAACGGATTTTCCAGCAGAAATGCCTGTGAAGAGCTTTGTAAAAGATGTACTTTTGGAAGAAAGTTTTAAAGAAAAAAGACTGGTTTCATTTACGAAATCAGTCTTTTGTTATTAGTTATTCTTTAACTCTTTTTCTTTTTGTGATAACAAGAAATGCAATTATCGTGGACGAAACAGCCATCACAACAAATGGTACAATGGAGAATTGTGCATCCGTGTCAGTGGATTCATTATCATTTTCTACGTTGTTATTTCCACTGTTATCGTCATTTTCTGTGTTGTTATTATCGTCAACAGATGGTTTGTCCTCATTTGCTCCACCATTGTTATCATCAGGTGTTTCTGTGCCATTATCTGATGACTCAACAGGAGGTAATGCTTCAATAATCTTGTTAGCAATATGAATATGACCATCTGCATCAGGATGACTGTCAACATAAGTTGTACCTGTTGTATCAACATAAGTGTAACCAAATTTTTCTGCACCATCAATCATAGGTTTGTTACCAACTGAAAGGATAAAATTAACTATACCTGAAGAAACATCTGATACAATTACATCCTCACCGTTAATAGGAGCACCTTCAACGCCATTGTAATCATAATAATGACCTTTGATGCTATTGTCACTCATACCAACAACCATAAGAGTAACATCAGGATTTAAATCATAAATATCCTGAATCATTATATCCCAGTTTTTATAGAAAGTACCAAGACCATAAGAAAGTGCCTTTGGTAATGTTGCAATCAATTCAGGAAGTGCACCTGCAGTGTGTACAAGGTCAACTAATTCCTCTATCTTTTCTGTATCGAATTGACCGCAGTCGAAGATTTTCAATAATTTTGCCATATATTTATCGGCAACATTTTCTTTTTCAAAAATATCTGCAATAACCCATGTGAGATATGCGCCCCAGTCATTACCACCAACACCAAGTGTAATAAGGTCTGCTTCAGCAACTGCCTTCTGGTATGCTTTTCGGTATTCTTCGCTACCTGGGTCACCAACAGTATTCATCTGACTTGGATGGAACATATAGTCATCTGTTTCTGTGAAATCATCTTCAAGCATATAACGAATTTCTATTGTTCTGAATCCAGGACCTGCAAACGCAGTCATTGTATTGTCTTCAATAATTGCCTTTGTAAGTACATCTGCATAGGAACCAGGCACTCTGCAATATGCAGTCTGCTGATATGCTCTGTTATAAGCATCATCCTCATCACTCATAACATCACGATAACCACTTGCAACGCTATCGCCAAGAAGAACATATTTTTTAAACTGTCCTCTGTGCTCATTTACAGCATCTTCATTAAGTGTTGTTGCGGAGCCAATTAACAAGGATGAAACCATAATCATAATTGCAACGCTGATTGCTACTACCGCTTTGATTATTTTTTTCATTTGAACCCCTCCAAATAAAATTTTTCATTAGAATAATAACACTTTACCCCTAAAATGTCAATTATCTCCAGTTTCATCGCAATATCTTCTTAAAATATGACCCAAGGTTTCAAAATCTTTGTTTATACATTTTCAAACTGATATATTTTCAAGGAGCAATTGTTCTTTTCTTAATGTTTCACCGTTACTGTCCGTGAAAACAATTTCAATATTTTCATCATTAAGAACATAACCGCAACCTGCAAAAT
>CALEIS010000097.1 GCA_937877675.1 uncultured Clostridia bacterium
AAGTTCCTAACTTTTCACCGTTTGGTGCAGTTTCTTTCTCTATAAATTGAAATCTAATTTTTGGGCCTAAGGGATTTTGCAAAGAATTTGCATATTCAAGAATTTTTGACTTTACATCCTCTTCAACGGGACGTGAATCATAAGTTCTTACACTATATCTTTTATTGACTGTTTCACCAACTGAAAAACCTATATTCATATTTTTCACCTCAAGGATAATTTTATCATAGTATTATAGACTATTCAATCTATAATTTAAAAAGCTCGGTTTTCACCGAGCTTTTTAATGTGTAAAATCTTATTTTGCCAAGTCGCCAACTTCAAGCATAAAGCCACCGAGCTGTGCGCCAAATTCAGGGCCACCATCCATGATAAGACGGCCTGCTTTTGTTGCTTCAAGCATATCGTCGATGCTCAAAAGGATTCCAAGTGCAGAATCAAGGTTGTTGAAACGAAGTGTGAAGAAAGGCATTGCTCTCTTGTATTCGCCACGACCTGCTCTTGATTTACCTGCCTTAATACGAATGAAAGCAGCAACTTCAGGATGATTGTCAACTGCGAATGCGTAAACACGGTCAGGGCTCTTTGAAGTCCAATCCTTAATTCCCTCATGTCCCAATTTATTGAGCTGACTGATACCACTTGAAAGGAGATAGAAGAAGCACTTAACCATAAGAGTTTTTGTTTCTTCATCCTTTGGTGGCTCAGTAGCACCTGTGAGGGCTGAAAGTTTAAGGAGTGTCATAAGCATTGCTTTGAATGCTGCAAAATTCTTGAAAATACCCTTCATTTTTGGAAGAGTAGCAGGGCCAATCTTGCCCTTGAAGAATGCATTCATTGCCTCAATAGTCTTGAATTCAAGTTCCACATTAGGAGCTTCGTGGATAGAATTGAGTTTTGTTTCCCATTCGCCCTCTGTAATGATGAAATGTGTTGCATACTTTCCACCCTCTGCTTCAGGGTCAAGTGCACTAACCTGTAAAACAGTAGTGAGCTTGTCAAACTGTGCTTTGAGAGATGGAACATCAGTAGCAATAACTTTCAAAAGTGGCAATGCAGCATTGAAAAATATTTTAGATGCATAAAGTTCTTTTTGTTCGTGCATAATATCAACTCTCTTTCTGAACAACAAAGTGGATTATACTTCGTCGTCCCAGTTGTCGTCTTCTTCAAAGTCTGCATTCATCATTTCACGAACTGCAGAAATAATACCATTAGAATCAATGCCAGCGTCTGACATAATGTCTTCCTGAAGACCAATCATAGCGAAGCCCTTATGACCGAGCATCTTGAATGCACAACCCTTACCGTACTGAGCCATAACTTCAGCAACTGCTGAGCCAAGACCGCCTGTTACGAGATGGTCTTCAACTGTGATAATTCTTCTTGTGTCAGAAATTGCCTTCTGGATAGCCTCAACGTCGATTGGGCTGATTGTGTGCATATTAAGAACACGAACTGAAAGTCCGTCAGCATTCTTAAGGAATTTAGCAGCTTCACGAGCCTGGAATACACAAGAACCACAAGCGATAACTGTGATATCTGTACCTTCGTGAACTTCTACTGCCTTACCAACTTCAAAGCCATAGTCCATGTTTTCATAGAGAACACGGTCAAAACCACGGTTGATACGAATGTAGTAAGGACCAAAGTTATCATAAGCAGCGTTAACTGCGTTTGCTGTTTCAAAACCGTCAGCAGGAACGATAACTGTAAGGTTAGGCATTGCTCTTGTAATAGCAAGGTCAGTAATAGCATGGTGTGTTGAACCTGCCTGACCGAATGATGTACCTGAGTGAGTAGCAATAATCTTTGCATTAACATTCTGGTAGCAGATGTCTGTGTGAAGCTGGTCACAAGCACGCATTGATGTGAAAGCAGAGAAACCTGAAAGGAAAGGAATCATACCTGCTCTTGCCATACCTGCTGCAACACCGAACATATCCTGTTCAGCGATACCAACGTTGATAACTCTTTCAGGACAAACTTTTAAAACGTCACCAAGTTTTGTTGATTTTGCAAGGTCAGCTGTGATAGCAACAACCTTAGGGTCTTTCATAATAATATCGGCAAGTGCCTTACCGTAAATTTCAGCTGTAGAAAGTGCAGTCTGGTCAACTGCTGTATAAACAAATCCGCCTGCCATAATTATTTACCCTCCTTTTCTGCTCTTGCAACTCTTGCTGCATAGTCTGCATCAAGTTCGTTATTGAACTTTTCAAAGAGTGCATCGTCAATTGCACCGTAGTGCCATGTGTAGTCGCCTTCGATTGACTTGATACCAGCACCCTTCTTTGTATCCATAAGAATACATGTAGGAGCCTGTGGTTCTTTTGCTCTTTCAATAGCAACGTCAATAGCGTCACAGAGTTCACCAATGTTGTTACCGTCAACAACGATTGTGTTGAAGCCGAATGCTGTCATCTTGTCAGCAAGTGGTTCAAGCTTCATAACATCTTCTGTGTTACCGTCAATCATGTTGTGGTTTCTGTCGATGAATACGATACAGTTAGAAAGGTTGTAGTGGTTGATTGTCATAAATCCTTCCCAACATGAACCTTCGCCAAGCTCACCGTCACCAGTAACTACATATGTAAGGAAATCTTTATTCTGAAGTCTTGCTGCAAGTGCTGTACCTGCTGCGATTGATGGACCATGACCAAGAGAACCTGTTGAAGCGTCAACGCCTACAACTTTGTTTGAGTCAAGGTGCATACCCATTTTTGAACCTGAAAGGTTGAAAGATTTAAGCATTTCAACTGGGTTGAAGCCCTTGTCACAAAGAACAGGAGCATAAGCAATAGCTGCGTGACCCTTTGAAAGAATAAATCTGTCACGGTCGTCCCATTGTGGTTCGTCAACCTTGATATTGAGATATTTGTGATAAAGAACTGTGAGAAGGTCCATAACACTCATACCGCCACCGAAATGTCCGCTACCTGCCCAAACTGTTGTCTGAACGCAGAGTTTACGGAGTTCAAGGGCTTTTTTCTCGAGTGCAAGCCATTCTGCTTTTGATAAATTAGCCATAATTTTCCCTCCAAGAAAAATTTTATTAGAAGTGAAGTCCCTACTTCACTATAATTTGTTTAATTATTTAAGTTCAGGGTGATTCTTTGCAACTGCTGCAAAAGCATCTTCCGCAATATCAATAGATAACTTGATGTCATCTTCTGTAAGAGATGCGTTGATGAAATGGTTATGGTGAGATGTAATAAACAAACCACGGTTAACACATTCTGCAACCCATTCCTGATGGAGCATAAGGTTATCATCGTTAGCTATTCTTAAATAGAAGAGTGCTGGTTCACCTGAAACTCTGAGGTCAAAGCCGTGCTCTGCACCTGCTTTCTTGAAACCATCTGTAACCATTGTGCCAAGACGACGGAACATTGTTGGTGTGTCAAGAGCCTTCATTTTGTTGATACAAGCGATACATGCTGCGAAAGGAACAGCACTCATCCAGTATGAACCTGTGTATGTGATACCTGAAACAGTAGCTTTCATGTGTTCGCCACCGCAAAGTGCTGACATATTGTAGCCGTTTGCAAGAGCTTTACAGAAGCAGATAAGGTCTGCCTTGAAGCCATAGTAGTGGTCAGAACCTGCAAGGTCAAGACGGAAACCTGCACGAACGTCGTCGATGATGAGAACTGCACCGTGGTCGTCACACCATTTACGAACTGATTGCCAGTATTCTTTAGAAGCTGGTTCGTTGTCTTTGAAGTTACCGTGGTCATATGGCTGTGCGATAATACCAGCAATATCACCATTGTTATCGTCGTATGCCTTTTGAATTGCATCAAGGTCAAACCAAGGAACGATAATGTTGTTAGCTACGTCTTCAGGAGTAATACCTGGGTAGTCAATTTTCTGTGCCCATGGGAAATCTCCGTGGTAGTAGTATTTCAAGAAGATAATCTTCTTTTTATGTGTATGTGCTCTTGCAGCCATTGTAGCAAGAGTTGTTGTGTCTGAACCATTCTTGCAGAAGAAAGCCCAGTCAGCAGAAGCAACTGTATCAACAAGTGTTTCTGCACATTCAACCATAACTTTTCCAGGTGCAGTAACGCAGTTGCCAAGCTTTAACTGCTTCATAGCAGCAGCGTCAACGTCAGGGTCATTGTAACCTAAAACGTTAGGACCATAAGCACACATATAGTCAATGTATTTGTTACCGTCAACGTCCCAGAAGTATGAACCCTGTGCTTTCTCTGAGAAAGAAGGCCATCTGTTAACAGGAATCCACTGACCTTCTGCAGGGCCTAAGTGACCATAAATACCGCCTGGAATAACCTGTGTTGCACGGTTAAACATCTCACGGCTTTTTGTTGTGTTATATAATGGGAATTTACTCATTTTAATTGTCCTCCTTATGCAAGATACAATGCAACTCTGTCAAGGATACGGTTTACATTATCAACCATTGAGATAAGGCCACGGATTGTGATGTTACCGTTACCAACATGGTCGATTGAGTTAACTGTACCTGCGAAAAGAGCATTTGCAAGTTCAAGGTCACAGAATTCCATAATTGCACGAGGCTTATCAGTACCCTGTTTAATTGTGATAAGACGATTGTTCTTTACACGGATTGTAGCATAAACAGTGTCTTTAATGCTAATCTGAATGTCACCGTCAGCGATGTTTGATGCACTGAATTTACCGATAGCATCCTGATTACCAATCTGAGAAATTGCAACAGAAACTGTGTAGAATGTGCAAAGTGTGTTAAGACGGAAGAAATCAGGGTCCTTTAATGCTTCTGCAGATGGACGCATAACTTCTGTAAGTCTGTCTGTAAGAGCAGTGAAAGTCTTTAAAAGGAAGCTAACCTTTGTAAGACCCTTTGTTGGAATAGGAGTAACTACACCATCAATGATTTTATTGAATTTTTCGCAAGAGGATACTGGAATTTTAATATCGCAGTTGCTGTTGACGCCATCTTCCATACGGCATCCGTTTTTAGAGAATGTGAGTGTTGCACTTGGACCATTCTTAACATCGAAAGCCAATGAAATTGGATTTTCAAGAGTTGAAATAATTTCTTTAGCCTTGTCGTCAAGTTCACAAAGGTTTTCCAATGTGCCGAGAACAGCGTACATATTTATGTAAGCCAATGTTCTTGAGTCAGTCATCTGAACTCCTCCTTAATCATTTTTAAAGTATAACTAAATTAAGAAATTTATATACATATTAAGAATATCAAAAAAACTTATGTAAATCAAGGAAAAACCTCAAATTTTTCACAAAAAGTTAATGATTTTTTTGAAGTTATATGTTATAATGTAACCATTATATAATGGGTTGGTTTAAGCAAATGTCAAAATGCTTGAAAAACTCCTTTGAAATGACAAAAATCTGAAAGGATAGATATAAAAATGTCGTTATTTAAAAAGTTGTTCGGTGACTATTCATCACGAGAAATCAAGAGAATAATTCCGATACAAAAACAAGTTTTAGCATTGGAAGAAGAATATAAAGCTCTTACTGATGCCCAACTTCAGGCTAAGACTCCAGAATTTAAAGAAAGACTTGAAAATGGTGAAACACTTGATGATATTTTGCCAGAAGCATTTGCTGCTTGTCGTGAAGCATCTGCTCGTGTTCTTAATATGCGTCATTTCCCTGTACAGATTATCGGTGGTATCGTTCTTCATCAGGGACGAATTGCTGAAATGAGAACAGGTGAAGGTAAAACTCTTGTTGCAACACTTCCTGCATACCTTAATGCACTTTCAGGCAGAGGTGTTCACGTTGTTACAGTTAATGATTATCTTGCTCGTCGTGACTCTGAGTGGATGGGTAAGCTTTATCGTTTTATGGGTCTTTCAGTTGGTCTTATTGTTCATGACCTTGATGGTGAACAAAGACGAGAAGCTTATGCTTGTGACATCACATATGGTACAAATAACGAAATGGGATTTGACTATCTTCGTGACAATATGGTTATCTATGCAGAACAAAGAGTTCAGCGTGGTCACAACTTTGCAATCGTGGACGAAGTTGACTCAATCCTTATCGACGAAGCTAGAACACCTCTTATCATTTCAGGTATGGGGGATAAATCTAACGAACTTTACAAGGTAGCAAATGATTTTGCAAAACGCCTTAAAATGTATCGTGTAAAGGAGATTGACTCAAAACAAGGTGTTGAAGGCGTTGTTCCTGAAGAATATGACTATGTTGTTGACGAAAAGGGAAGAACTGCTTCTTTAACACAGAGTGGTATTAAAAAAGCAGAAAAAGCATTTGGTGTTGAAAACCTTGCTGATGTTGAAAACCTTACTCTCCAACATCACCTTGACCTTGCAATTAAGGCTCTCGGTGTTATGAAACGTGATGTTGACTATGTTGTTAAAGACGGTCAGGTGCTTATCGTTGACGAATTCACAGGCCGTATTATGATTGGTCGTCGCTATTCTGACGGTCTTCATCAGGCTATTGAAGCAAAAGAAAATGTTAAGGTTGAAAGAGAGTCAAAGACTCTTGCTACAATCACTTTCCAGAACTATTTCCGTCAGTACTCAAAGCTTTCAGGTATGACTGGTACTGCGATGACAGAAAGTGGCGAATTCCAGGAAATTTATAGCCTTGATGTTATTGAAATTCCAACAAATAAACCAATGATTCGTCTTGATGAAGATGATGTTCTCTACAAAACAGAGGCAGTTAAATTCAATGCGATTATTGAGCAGATTAAAGAGTGTAACAAAAAGGGACAACCTGTTCTTGTTGGTACAACAAACATTGAAAAGAGTGAACTTTTAAGCAAGGCACTCCGTAAAGCAGGAATCAAGCACAATGTGCTTAATGCTAAATTCCACGAAAAGGAAGCAGAAATAGTAGCTCAGGCAGGTGCATTAGGCGCTGTTACAATTGCTACAAACATGGCAGGTCGTGGTACTGACATAATCCTTGGTGGTAACCCTGAATATATGGCAAAAGCCGAGATGAGAAGACTTGAATTCTCTGAAGAGCTTATTGCTGAAGCAACAGGTTTTGCTGAAACTGACAATACTGATATTATCGAAGCAAGAAACACATATCGTGAGCTTGAAAAGAAATACAAGGAACAGTTAAAAGATGAGGCAGATAAAGTGCGTGAAGCAGGTGGTTTGTTCATCATCGGTACTGAGCGTCACGAATCACGTCGAATTGACAACCAGTTGCGTGGTCGTGCAGGTCGTCAGGGTGACCCAGGTCGTAGTAAATTCTATCTTTCAGCGGAAGATGAATTGTTAAGACTCTTTGCAGGTGACCGTTTCTACAATATTCTTGATGCGTTTAAGAGTGCTGCAGAACTTCCTATCGAAGCAAAAATCTTCTCAAGCACAATTGAAAATGCACAGAAAAAGGTTGAAGGAAATAACTTTGCTGCCCGTCGTAATGTTCTTCGTTTTGACGACGTAATGAACGAACAGAGAAAGAAGATTTACGAACAGCGTAATCAGGTTCTCGATGGATATGACATTCATGCTGCAATTCTTAAGATGTTTGACGGATATTTTGAGGAAACAGTTGATTTCTACTGTCCTGCATCACAGTCACCGGATGATTGGAACAGAGCAGGACTTATCAGCAAACTTAAATATCTTGCAGAAGATGGTCTTGAAGATAAGTTTGATACAAATGAAGAATACAGAGATTATTTCTATAACAAGGCTATGGATATTTACAATGCTAAGTCAGAGGAATATGGCGAAAGAATAATGTCTGAACTTGAAAGAAAAGTTCTTTTGCGTAATGTTGACCAGCGTTGGATGGACCACCTTGATGCTATGGAAGAGTTAAAGCGTGGTATTTATCTTCGTTCATATGCTCAACACGACCCAGTTGTTGCATTCCGTATGGAAAGTTTTGATATGTTTGACGAAATGACATCACTTATCCGTGAAGGTACAGTTACAACTCTTACAGTTTTCAGATTGAAGAGTGAAGAGGATGTTAAGCGTGAGCAGACAGCAAAAATTACTGCAACAAGTGGTGCAACTGACGGAAGCGATAAAAAGCAACCAGTCAGAAAGGGTCAAAAAGTAGGTAGAAATGACCCTTGTCCATGTGGTAGCGGTAAAAAATATAAGAAATGCTGTGGAGCAAACGAAGAATAATTTGTTATTATAACAATCCAAAGGAGGATTAACCTTGGACGAGAATAAAAATAAGAAGGGCGAAGGTCAGGAGTCTGTTGAAACAGATGATATACAACAGGAAATGGAAGACCTTGCAAGAATTTTCAAGGAAGAACTTGAGAAGACAAAAAAGGAAACTGAAGAGTCTTTATCCATTGACAACCTTGAAGTAGAAGGCTATGACCCTAAAAAGGTTTCAAAAACAAAAAAGAAAACAGAAGAGAAAGAAATGTGTGAATATTGTGGCGAAAGACCACGAGGCACAGAAAAGAATCCTAAAAGTCCATATTGCAAGAATTGTGAGGAGCTTTTAGAAAAATGTCCTTATGATTACAAGGGTGTAATTGTTGCACTTGCAATTATATGTGTTGTAGTTGGTGCAGTTTTCTGTTTTGCTGTTAACACACCAATCTTCTCTATGATGAAAAAAGCGGACAAAGAGTTAAATCAAGGCAAACTTTATAGTGCTGTTACTGACTATGAGTATGCACTTGAATATGTTCAGAATAAGGATACAACTGATGTTTTCTATAATCTTCATGCAAAGAGAATTACTGCTTCATATCGTCTTTCAAACTGGACTTATGTTAAATTGATTGCCAACGAATATATGGATGAAAAAGTGCTCAAGTTGCCTATGTTTAAGGAAACAAGAGAACTCGTTGATGATGTAGATGGAATGATTGCTTCCAGTGTAATTATTGCAAACTACATTAATGCTGATGATTTTGTTAAGGACAACAAGGTTAAAGAAAGTGATTACGAAGCTGCTTTGAAAACACTCGATAGTCTTGTTGGTAAAAAGGTGTATATCAGGGATGGAAAGTATTACGAAGAGGGTGATAAAAACCTTGTTCGTGACGGCAAAGAAAAAGAGTACACCATAGATGCTGGTTGGATATATCTTATGAAATTCCAGATAGCAGCCAATATGGAAAAACCAGCAGAAGAGTATATTGGTCATCTTGAAAAGGCAGTTGAACAATCTGACTTTATGATGATTACTGCAGGATTCAAGCTTGCAGCAACTTATGTAGAGTTAAAGCAATATGATAAAGCAGAAGCAGTTGCACTTAAACTTTATGACAACAATAAGGAATCTCCTGACTATTATCAGATTGAATCTATGATAAAGCGTTATCGTGATAAGGATTATAAAAATGCTATTGCTGTTGCTGATGAGGGTCTTAATGCATTGAAGACTAGCTCTGCAGGAGAATATTTGGCAATTCAGTATGGATGTCAGCTCAGTATGCAGAAGGGCTTAAACTATATCATGCTTGATGATTGCAAAACAGCCAGCGATATAATTTATGAATGCTGTTATTATTTATCACAGACTCCGGCTGATGAAAGTGGTACAACATCATTGATAAATATCTATCCAGAAGCATGGGAAATCTGTGCACTTGCTGCATTGGAAACAGGCGATGAAGAAACATACAAAATGATGGAAGAAAACTTCAAGACAGAGCAATATGCAGAAAAAGAAGTTTATGAAGCAAACTTGGCTGAATATAAGGCAGGAACAAAAACTCTTGTAAATCTTGTGGAAAGTGGAAGGTATGATTTGATATGAGAATAATTTATGTAATAATCAAAGTACTTACCCTTCCGGGTGCAATGCTTCATGCATTCTTTGAACATATGTGTTGCCGTAGTGCAAAGATTATGATTGAAGACGAAAGAACAGTCCGTTTCGACGAAATGATGTCACATATCGAGCATGATTTGGTAAAGAGAAAAGCTGCAAGTTTTGATATTTGCTTTATTCCATTCTTTTTGAACTTTGCCTTGGGCAATCTCATATTGATGTATGGTTCAGTATCAATTCTTTATTTCGGCAGATTTGCAGATATCTTTGGTTGGGTATGTCTTTATTTGGGAATTGCACTTCTTACAAACCTTTTCCCACAAATTGAAGATGTTATGATGATGAACGAGAATTTCTATGTAAACAATAAAAAGAAGGCAAGTAAAATAATTGTTGCACCATTCTATGGTATCTTCTGGTTGTTCTCAAGACTTGAAAAATTCGGCTTAACACTCATTACATCAGTTGTATATGCTTTTGCATTACCTTATATTTTAGGCTTGTTTGTACCTACAATTTATAATTGGCTTAAGTAAGAAAAAACCTCGGTTAAAGCCGAGGTTTTTTGTTGTATAGGAAGAAATATTTCTCAAATTGCTGTGTATTGACAATTGAAAAAAAGTGATATAAAATGGAAGTACAAACATGAAAGAAAGGATGTTTTGTTATGAAAAAGGTATTAAAATTATTAGCAGTTGTTCTCAGCTTTGTTCTTGTTTTAACATCATTTGCTGCTTGCGGTGATAAGAAAACAGATGCAAAAGATGAAGAAACTAAAAAGTCAGAAGAAACAGTAGAAGCTCCAAAAGGTGATGCTACACATGATGGCAAACTTATTGCTACTTGGGATGCAGAGGTTGAAGTTCCATTGGATGAGGGTATGGACCCTATGAAAATAAAAGCAACTATGGATTTTAAAGAAGATGGTACATATAATATGACTCTTGATGAAGAGTCTATTAAAAATATGTATGTTCAGATGTTAATGGCTGCATTTGGACTTTCTTCAGAGGAAGAGCTTATAGCTTTAGTTGAGAGTCAAGGTATGACTATGGACGATTTAACAAAACAATTTATGACAGAATTTTCTGATGAAAACGCATTTACAACAGGTACATGGACAACAGATGGTAATGGCAATCTTACACAGGTTTCAGTAGATAGTGAAACAGGTGAAGAAGGAGCAGAAGTTTGCAAGTACACTGTTTCAGAAGATGGAAATAAGGTTACTATGACATACGCAGATGAAGAAACTGGTGAGAGTATGACATTAAACCTCACAAAGAGAAAGTAATTTATTATATAAGAAAGCCTCGGTTTTAACCGAGGCTTTTTTTGCCGTGTAAACCTAAATTTTCGGGATGTTTTATGATATACCAAATCGGTAAACATTATAATCGCAACGCAGTTCCGACATTCTGCACTTTGCGCTTTGCATTTTGCATTTACCCC
Source organism: uncultured Clostridia bacterium (assembly GCA_937877675.1). Lineage (GTDB taxonomy): Bacteria > Bacillota > Clostridia > Oscillospirales > Acutalibacteraceae > Fimenecus. Next base: position 11,179 of record CALEIS010000097.1, read on the forward strand.
ATAAACTCCCAATATGTTTCTTAATAGTTTATATATTATTTCTTTATATATTATTCTTTATACATCCTATTTTTCAGGACACTGCTATCCTACTTTTTAGGACACTTACAGTCCTGTTTTTCAGGACACTGCTATCCTACTTTTTAGGACACTGTCACTCTGCATTGTTTTCGAAGGTTTGATTTACAAAAAAACACCCGACGAGTGTATGCTCATCGGGAGTTAATTTATTTATTCTTTTGTTTTTCCATACTTCTTATTTCTTTTTTCAACTCGTTTTTCACGGATTTTTTCGAATGCGATTTCACCGATAATGAAAAGCCCGATTACGAGTATTGCAAAGAAAATACGAATAGGTGTAACTGTTAAATCGTTTGAATACTTAACTGTTTTTTCAGCAAATGCCGTTACAGAAAAGGTGAGGCATAAAATTACTGAAAACAGTACGGTATTCAATTTTTTTATGCCTTTATTCATAGATTATTCCTCTATTTTTTTAATAGCAATTCCAAGTTCATCAAGCTGGAGAGTATCAACTGCTGATGGACATTCTGTCATTGGCTCACTTGCATTCTGAAGTTTAGGGAATGCAATAACATCACGGAGTGAGTCAGCGCCAATCATCTGCATTACAAGTCTGTCAAGACCGATACCCATACCACCGTGTGGAGGAGGACCAAATCTGAAAGCATCTGTTAAGAAACCGAATTTTTCATATGCTTCTTCGTCTGAAAGACCAAGGAGTGTGAACATTCTCTTCTGAAGAACAGGGTCAGTAATACGAATTGAACCTGATGACAATTCAACACCGTTAAGAACAAGGTCATAAGCCTTTGCACGAACCTGTGCTTTGTCTGTTTCAAGATATTCTAAACATTCATCCATAGGAGATGTGAATGGGTGGTGCATAGCAACAAAGGTCCCAGCATCTTCGTCCCACTCGAAGAATGGGAATTCTGTAATCCAAAGAAGATTATATTTGTCAGTTGGAATAATGTCGAGTTTCTTTGCAACTTCCTGACGGAGAGCACCAAGAACTGAAAGAACGCTGTTTTTCTTTGTATCTGCAACGATAAGAACAACGTCGCCTGTTTCTGCTCCTGCTTTGTTAAGAAGAGCAGTCATTTCGTCCTCTGTAAGGAATTTTGCAAATGATGAAGCAAGTCCATCTGGCATAAGACGAGCAAAAGCAAGTCCTTTACCACCGATACCACGAACAAACTCTGTAAGCTTGTCAATTTCTTTTCTTGTAAGAGTATTAACAGCGTTTTTAGCTGTGATACAGTAAACTGCACCACCTGCTTCAAGAGCAGATGTAAACACACCGAAACCACAACCTTTAACAACATCACCGAGGTCGCAAAGTTCCATTTCGTAACGAGTGTCAGGCTTGTCTGAACCGTAACGTTCCATAGATTCTTTGTAAGTAAGTCTTGGGAGTGGTAACTGAATATCAATACCCATAGCATCCTTGAAAACTCTCTGAATATAGCCTTCACCGATACCCATAACATCATCAACATCAACGAATGACATTTCAAGGTCAATCTGTGTGAATTCAGGCTGACGGTCTGCACGAAGGTCTTCGTCACGGAAACAACGAGCAATCTGCATATATCTGTCAAAACCTGCTACCATTGAAAGCTGTTTGTAAAGCTGTGGTGACTGTGGAAGAGCATAGAAGCTTCCGTTGTGAATTCTTGATGGAACAAGGAAGTCACGAGCACCTTCAGGAGTTGAACGGATGAGCATTGGAGTTTCAATTTCAATAAATCCGTTCTCATCAAAGTAGTCACGAGTAATTTTTGTAATCTTGTGACGGAGAAGAATATTCTTCTGCAAGTCAGGACGACGAAGGTCAAGATAACGATATTTAAGTCTTGTAACTTCAGATGTCTGACAGTTTTCAACGATTTCAAAAGGTGGTGTTTCACTTACACCAACAATTCTCAAATCCTTAACTTCAATTTCAACATCACCTGTTGGGATGTCCTTATTCTTTGAAGAACGTTCACGAACAATACCTTTTGCCATAAGTACATATTCACTTCTTACAGTAAAAGCCTTGTCGAAAATTTCTCTGTCTGTGTTATCGTCAAAAGCCAACTGAACAACGCCTGTTCTGTCACGAAGGTCAACGAAGATAAGTGCACCAAGGTCACGACGACGCTGTACCCAACCTGCAACTACAACTTCCTTGCCTACGAAATCAGCATTAAGAGTGCCACAGTAAGCAGTTCTTTTTAATCCATTCATTCTATCCATTAGAGTGTGCCTCCCATAAGACTTGCCAAGTCAATGCCTTCCATACCAAGGGATTCAAAACCTGACATAGCATCTTTTATAACAACTGATTGGAAATTTTCAGCAAATTCAGAAAGTGTCATTTCTGTTTCGTTGCCTGTTTCCATATTTTTGAGTTTAATATTTCCTGTTTCAAGTTCGCTGTCACCCAAAACGAGTGTGTATAAAGCACCGATTTTGTTAGCATATTTCATCTGTGGTTTCAAGCCTCTACCAACTGTGTCAAACTGAACACACATACCTTCACTACGAAGTGAAGTTGCAATTTCAGCAGCCTTAACATTTGCGTTTTCACCCATACTTGCGATGTAAAGGTCACATTTCTTTGGTTCAGGGAACTGTGTTTTTTGTGCTTCCATTAAGAGAAGAAGTCTTTCAAGACCTAAGCCGAAACCACAAGCAGGGAGTGGTTGTCCACCCATTTCTGCGATAAGTCCATCGTAACGACCACCACCGCAAACTGTACCCTGAGCACCAATTTCCTTTGAAACAAACTCAAAAACAGTTCTTGTGTAATAGTCAAGACCACGAACAATTTGTGGGTTAACTGTATATTCAATATTCATAGCATCAAGATATTTCTTAACGCTTTCAAAGTGATTTTTACAATCATCGCAAAGGAATTCAATAACTGTTGGTGCTTTTTCTGCAATACCTGAACAAACCGGACTCTTACAGTCAAGAATTCTCATTGGGTTTCTATCAAGACGACCGAGGCATGTTTCGCAAAGGTCACCTTTGTACTGTTCAAAATACTCTTTAAGTGCCTTGTGATAATGCTTTCTGCATTCAGGACAACCGATTGAGTTGATTTCAAGGGCTAAGTTGTTGATTCCAAGATAATTAAATACTTCGTTTGCAAGTGAAATTACCTCTGCATCTGCACTTGGAGCACCTGCACCAAAACATTCAACGCCAAACTGGTGGAATTCACGAAGACGACCTGCCTGAGGTTTTTCATATCTGTAACAAGATGTGAGATAGTAAATCTTCTGTGGTAAGCCTTCGTTAAAAAGTCCGTGTTCAAGGAAAGCTCTTACTGCACCTGCTGTACCTTCTGGACGGAGAGTGATTGAACGACCACCTTTATCCTCAAAAGTGTACATTTCCTTTTGAACAACGTCAGTTGTTTCACCAACACCACGTTGGAAAAGCTCTGTGTGTTCAAAAACAGGAGTTCTCATTTCATGAAAACCAAAGTTTTCTGCAGTTTCTCTTACAGCAGATTCAACATATTGAATTTTGTAACTTTCTTTAGGGAGAGTATCCTGTGTTCCCTTGATAGCATTCGTAATTAAAGCCATAAAAATCTTCCTTAAAATTATCCTTATATAGTAGGTGTGCCTCACCCGAAACAAGTGAGGCATGAATTAAAATATTAAATTATTTTTTTGGATTGACAATATCTCTCCAGTCGAGGTCACCACGTTCAAGTGCATGGATAAGAGCCTCAGCAGTTGCGATATTTGTAGCAACCGGAACATTGTGAACATCACAAAGACGAAGGAGAGTATGGTCTTTAGGTTCATGTGGTTTTGGATTAAGAGGGTCACGGAACATAAGAAGCAAGTCGATTTCGTTACAAGCAATTCTTGAACTGATTTGCTGGTCGCCGCCCTGAGAACCACTTAAAAACTTCTGAATTTTAAGTCCTGTAGCTTCAGAAACCATTTTACCCGTTGTACCCGTTGCACAAAGATTGTGACGGGAAAGTATTCCGCAATAAGCAATACAAAACTGTGTCATAAGTTCTTTTTTTGAGTCATGTGCTATAAGTGCTATGTTCATTCTTCAACCCTTCTTTCATATTTTTATATCTATAATAAACAGTAACAAAATAACCACTATATATAATAACAAAAATAGATGAACATTTCAACATTTTTTTACAAATTAAGTGGTATTTCTTTTCCTAAAATTCTACCTGCAATATTGCCAAAAGCGGAAACAGCATTGTTTCGTGAAGAAAGACTTTTTTCAACGACGGAAGAGTACATAAAAACAGGCTCTTCAGGGATAACACCCAATAGTCGGATATATGTAATATCAATGATTTCATCGATATTCAGATATTTACCTTTCTGCACAGATTTTTTGTTAAAACGATTGATTACAAGACGTATATTTTCTTCTTTTATACCTGATTTAATAACGAAATTACCAGCCACGCAAGCACTTCTTGCACTAACATTATCAGGGGTTGCAATTATGATACATTCGTCCGATGCTTGTGCATAAATCTTAGGCAAATCACCTATTCCAGCGGGGGAATCAATGAAAATAAAATCGTAGGAAGGTGCATAATTTTGAACCATTGACTTAAAATCATCAGCCGTTAAATCTTCAGGCATTTCAAGAGGTGAGGGCAAAAGATGTAAATTTTCGTTATACATAAGAATGGCAGATTCCTTGCTACAACGCTCTGCAATAACATCCGACCAATCATACACAAGATTTTCATCAAGGTGTAAAAGCAAGTCAAGACTTCTAAGCGCAACATCACCGTCAATCAACAACACTTTTTTCTGATTTTTACAAAGAGCCTTTGCGATATTTGTACAAAAAGTGGATTTTCCAACCCCACCCTTGCCAGAAGTAACAGTAAAAACTTTTGCCATAATTTCGCCTCATTTCTTATAAGATATTTTACCACAGTTTGTGGGATTTTAAAAGAATATTTTTACAAAAAATAGGCATAATTCAAACTTGTGTATTTTTCGGCAAAACTCTCTTCAAACATTCTTTTTTCACAGACTATTTTCGTCAAATTTATTATTGGGACAAGCATATAATATTCAATACAAAGAAAGAGGTGAAAAAATGAAAAATCTTGAATTTGGACAAGGAATAGAAAGTGGAAGAGTACAGATGTCAGATTTAGGTAAATCTGTAATAACTCAAAGCTTATGTTTTGCTATGGCGGGGATAGTTGCATCTGCGTCTTCCTATGAACATTTTTCTCCCCTTGGAATTGCTTTTTGTAGCGGGATAAATCGTGAAAATACATTGTTTTCCTGCTTTGGTGCTATGACGGGATATATCATTTCTAATAACTATATTTCATCCTTTCGTTATGTGATGGCATTGATTTTGGTTTATGTTTTAAAGGTTTATGTAAGCACCTTTCCAAATTTGCGTCGAAGTGTTTTCATTCCACCATTGATTTCGTTGTTTTCAACCTTGTCAACAGGACTCGTTTCTATGATTGCATCCACAATAACTATGTCAGGAGTAGCATTAAGAGTGTCGGAAGCAATTACATCCTTTGGTGGCGCTTATTTTTTTACTTTAGGAATTTTGGTGGCAAAAAAACTTAATTCTCGTGAAAAGACAACATCAAAAGAAATGACGGGACTAACAGTTGCTGTTTTGCTGTTGGTTTTGTCAATGTCAAGAATATCATTACTTGGAGTAACTCCATCGGGGGTGGCTTGTTCATACATAATAATGATGTCTGCCTATATCGGTAGGGAGTCAGGTGGCACAGTAATCGGTACAAGTACATCCCTAGGTTATGTTATGATGGGGAAAAACTCGCCAATAGCATTTTGTTATGCTGGAGCAGGACTTTTTTCAGGGTTGTTTTCATATTCGGGACGAGTTCTTTGTGCCTGTGCATACATTTTTTCCTACGGTGCTCTGCACCTGTTTTTGAGTGAAGGGAATAGGAGTTTTTTACCTTTAATTGAAACAGCAATTGCATCTTTTTTCTTTGTAATAACACCGCAGAGTTTTGTAATTAAACTGAAAAACTTCTTTTCTTTTTCTTTGTTTTCAAATAGAGATAAGGAACTTTACAACCTTGTTGTGTCAAAAATTAAAACTATTCGTAATGGTATCTGCGATATGTCAGGGACAGTTTCAAAAGTATCGCATTTTTTAAAAGAAAAATCTGTTCCGGATACAACCATGGTGTATCTCCGTGTGAGAGACAATGTTTGTAGTGATTGTGGCAGTTATGCCAAGTGTTGGAAAAGTCAGATGTCTGCTACATTGGGAGAGTTTGATTGTGTAATGGAAGAAATACGAAAAAATGGTATTGTAACACCATCAGGAGCACCCTTATCTTTGCAGAGTAAATGTATAAGGATAATGTCGCTTTGCGACAATTTTAATAAGAATTATGCTTCATATTCAGCACGAATTGGCACGGAGGGGAGAATTAATGAAATGCGAAAAATAACTGCTGACCAGTTTGATACAGTTTGTCAGATGCTTGATGATTTGCTTGACGGCTTTGAAAGTGGCACGAAACCTGTTGGAGAAAAATCACTTGCCATAAAAAATAGCCTTGATGATATGGGTGTTGCATCCGTAGTCACTTGCTATGAAAATAGTGTAGGAAATCTGTTTGTAAATATAAATACAAATGCGGATTGTAAGGCAACAGAAAAAGAAATTTTTGACTGTCTTGAAAAAGTTACTGAAAGAGATTTTGCAGAGCCTGTAATTGTTAATACTGTTAAAGAAAAATTGCTTATGTTTTATGAAAAACCTGAGTATGCTGTCCAATGTGATTTCTTTCAAGTTTCAAGTAGAAAAGATGAACTTTGCGGAGATTGTTTTGAGTCTTTTTATGACGGAAAAGGTAATTTTATAGCCGTGTTAAGTGATGGTATGGGACGAGGTAACAGAGCAGCCGTGGATAGCACAATGGCAACATCTCTGTTTTCACGATTGATTGTTTCAGGCTTTTCTTTTCCGTGTGCCTTACGTCTTGTGAACTCTGCCATGTTAATCAAAGGCCACGAGGAATCGTTGGCAACATTGGATATTTTGAAGGTGAATTTGTACAATGGTCATTCTATTTTATATAAAGCAGGTGCCTCGGCATCTCTTTTATTAAGAAATGGCAAAGTTGGTGAAATTAAAAAATCTGCTCTTCCAATAGGATTGTTGCGTCAGGCAGAATTTGCTACCGCTCAAGGCAATTTAAAGGATGAGGATGTAATTGTTCTTATGTCCGATGGAGCAACAGAAAACAGTATGGTTGAATTGAGAGAATATGTTGCAAAAAACGGATATTCTGATGATTTGTCGGAAAAGTTATGTGCTATTGCAAGGGGACGAAATATAGGTCATAGTGATGATATTACAATTGCTACTATCAAAATAAAAAATGGAGATTAAGGATAACTTAATCTCCACAATTTTTATTTAAATTCAACCCACATAGCAGGACGGACAAAGGATTTGTCAACAGAAACTGGTGTGCCCATCTGAAGAATAAATCCGTCGATTTTTACAGAGGATGCATTATAAAGTGATGCACCTGGATTTCTCAACCACCAACGACAATAGTCTGTAAGTGTACCAAGCTCCGACCCTTGAGCATCTGCATATGCAGTAGATTTGCATATTCTGTCAATAGTTTTAGGAAAATACCTTTTTGCTTCATCAATGGATAAAAGGAAAATACTGTCCGTTGTGTTCTTGCTTCCTTCAACCTTATAGTCGGAGTTACCGTTATTTTCGATTGAAGTAGATTTTATAAGTGCTCTTTCTGATGAGTTAAAAGCATTTGATATAAAATCTTTATTGAGCCAAGCACGAAGGTCACAATTTTCCCATGTTATCTGTTTAGCAGATGAATGATAATGTCTGCAATCAAGGGCATATCTACTGACAAGGAGCATTTTTCCGTTTTCGTCTTTTTCAAGAACAATCCATTCAATTTCTTCCTTGCCATTAGAAAGGTTGTTATCCTGTTCATATTTACCCATATAGATAATATCGCCAACCTGTGCAACATAAGGGTGTTCCTTTATAATATCAGTAGCTCTTTGCTGACTATCTTTGAAGGAATAAAGGGATTTAAAGGTCAAATATGCTTCTTCATAATTTCCGGATTCAAAGGCTTTTTCAGCACTGTTATATTTAGCACTTGGTATAAATACAGTTATGGTGAGAATACCCAAAGCGAACAAGCCAAAAATTGTAAGGAAAATTGCAAGAAGTTTTTTTCTGAGTTTATTTTTACGTGCATTTTTCTCTATGCGCTTTTGCTCGGCAAGTCGTTCATATTCAAGACGTTGACTTTCAGCACCAAGACGAGCCTGTTCAGCCTGTGCCTTTGCTTCTTCCATTCTTCGTTTTTCATTTTCAATACGAAGAGCATTCATTTGCGTAAAATGGTTATTTTGTTGTTGAACATTGACTGTACCATTTGAAGAAACAGTTGGGTTAGGTTGATTAGCGGCAATTCGTGTGCCACAGTATTCGCAAACGGCATAAGCGCCATTGTCTTCAAGGGTAAGTGTGCCACCACACATTTCACATTTGAGAAGGGACATTGTAATACCTCAATTATTTAAGTGCCTTGCACTTGTTGTTTCTGTTGTTGATTAAGATAAGAAGTTCTTCAGCCTGACTGTTGATAATTGCAACATCACCATTTTTTACAGCCATTTCAAAAGTCTTGAATTCGTAACCTATTCTGCTTTCAATATCATTGAGATTTTCATTACTCATAGGGTCAGAATAACGGATTGCTTCATAAACCTTATTAACAACTGATTTTGTTTCAGGTGTGTTTGCTCTTGCGAGAAGATTCTGTGCGTCAACAGTAAGGTTTTTGATGAAAAATGTCTGTGCCTTAATTTTGTTGTCAATAGCACTGACAACATCTCCTGCTACCTCTGCCTTTATAGTTGCAATAGCAACAAAACCGAGAATAACAAGGCAAACAATCGCAGCAATCCAACTTTCGATAGTAGGAATTGCCATAAGCACAGCACCTGCGATAATACTTACCACAAGACCGATAATGCTTATTCTTAAAAGTGGAATGTTATAAAAAACTTTAGTAAGATTATCTTCTTTAAGTCCAATATATGAACATACAAGTTGACCTATGAATGCGATTGTAACAAGTGCATAGCCAATCCAGAATGTGTCTGTGAATTTGTCAACACCATTGTATTCGGAAGGTGTTATAAATACGATTGCATTAAAAAGAGCAACTAAAATAACCCAAACAACTGCATATAACTTAACGTTTTTACTCATTTTCATAATGATTCTCCTTATAAAATACTTGTAAGAAGTTGAGCTTTAAGATTGTTGAACTCTTCTTCGCTTAACATTCCTGCTTCCTTCATCATTGTAAGCTTTTCAATTTTTGCTTTAAAGGTAGCCATATCGTCATTTGACTGTGTTGGTGTTGGAACTTGTGCTGTGTTAATAGCATCATTCATCATGCCACCAACCATGCCACCGACAGCACCACCAACACCTGCCATTGTGCCAAAGCCAACACCAAGGTTTGTGAATTCGCCAACAGCTTCATTCTGTGCAACCTGTTCAGCAACGTCAAATCCACGTTCTTGCTGATATGTATAGCCTTCCTGAGCACGTTTTGTAGCCTGTGCTTTGGAATCAATAATTACCTTTTGTGCTTCTGTTTCTGCATCAATCAATTCCTTCTGCTGACGGAGTTTAGCTTCTGCAATATCTGCATACTGACGGAAATGAAGTGATTTGAACTTCTCATACATTGGGTCACCGTCAGGCTTAGCAATATTTGTCACGAAGAATTTTTCAAGTACAACACCATAATCTGCAAAGTCATCTACAAGAAGAGCCTTGATTGAGTTAGAGAATAAAGCAAGATTTTCATCAATCTCAAAAATATTGATGCTGTTTGTCTTCATTGTCTGTGCGATATATGTTTTCACTCTTGTCATAAGGAATGAACGGAAGAAAACAGTAAGCTGTGCCTGTGTAAGGAAGTTTTCAGTGCCAACAAGCTTTAAAAGGAGCTTTCTTGAATCTTCAGCACGAAGGCTCATTTCACCACTTGCACCAATTGAGAGTGGGAAATTATATGTAGGCTCCATATACTGAACTTTTGAGTCTGTACCCCATTTGATTGACATCTGTTCAGTCTTATTTATAAAATACACTTCACAATGGAAAGGTGTATTGTCACCTGTTGTACGATTAAGTGCTTTGCTGAGTTTGGGAACATTCTGTGTTTCAAGTGTGTAACGACCAGGACCGAATAAATCAAGTGCCTGACCATTCATAAAGAAAATTGCTTCCTGTGATTCATGAACAATCAACTGTGTAAGAGAGTTGAAATCCTCAAGTGGATGTTTCCAAATGAAAATATTATTGTTACCTTCATATTTAATTATATCAGCAATCTGTGCCATAATATTTCCTCCTTAGCACTATAATAGTGTTGATTCGACCTATTTATACAATTATAGTATGATAATTTTTCTATGTCAATAAAAAGAGTTTTTAGTGATGTAAAAAGAATTACCCTATTGAAAAAGTTCTTAAAAGATGTTATCATTCTTTTATATGACAAGAGAAAGGGGAATAACCTTTATGGCAAAAAAAGAAAAACAACCTAAAGAGGTTAATAACCATCCTAACCGAATAGGTATTAAAGAAGCAACTGGATATACTATTGCTGAAGCAGGTAATATGTTTAACCTGACATACATTTCAGGTTATTTAAAAATATTTATGACAGACGTATTGCGACTTAATGCGTTGGCAGCAGGTGTTATGTTGATTGTTGCTCGTCTATGGGACTGTATCAATGACCCAATCTGGGGTGCTATGGTTGCAAAACGTCCACCAAATAAGGATGGTAAATTTAGACCATACCTTAAATGGGTTGCGGTACCTCTAGGCATTTCAACAGTTATCTGTTTCTTGCCATATCAAAGATTAACAACAAATCAAATTGCACTTTTTGCAATTGCTTTGGTGGCATACATATTCTACGGAATGATGTACACAGGTATGAACATTCCTTTCGGTTCGCTAGCATCAGTTATCACAGATGACCCTAAAGGTAGAACTCTTCTTTCAACATTCCGTTCAATCGGTTCAGGCATTGGTGGTGCTGTTGTTTCTTTACTTGCTCCGTTGTTGATTTATTCAACAACACTAGATAAAAATGGTAATGAGCAGAAGTATGCAGATGGAAATAAAATGTTTTGGTTTGCACTTGCTATGGGCGTTCTTTCCATTGTTTTCTATCTTTGGGGCTTCAAGGCAACCAAGGAGAGAGTTCCATCAGAGGCAGAACCACAGATTGACCTTAAAAAGACATATATTGGTCTTCTCAAGTCAAGACCTTTTGTAACAGTTGCTCTTGCCGGTGTTCTCATCAGTGGACAGTTGCAGTTTAACTCGTTTAATGCTTATCTTTACAGAAGTTACTTTGAAAAACCTGAACTTGGAACATTGGGAACTGTTTGTAACTATTTGCCAATGGTAATTCTTATTCTTTTCACACCAAAATTATCAGAAAAGTTTGGTAAAAAAGAGTTGTGTGGTAATTTGTCCGTTATTTCCGCTTTTGCGTCAGTGCTTATTGCTGTACTTGCAAACAACGAATCTTTCCTTCGTTGGATTGACCCTGTAAACGCACGTCTTCCATGGTGGATGTTTATGCTCAGTCTTCTTATTATCGGTTTCGGCTACACCTTTGTAAGCCTTACTTGCTGGGCAGTTGTTATGGACGTTATTGACTATCAGGAATATACAACAGGTATCCGTAATGAAAGTGCAGTTTATGCAGTTTACACTTTTGCAAGAAAATTCGGTCAGACACTTGCCGATGGTGCAGGTTTGATAATGTTGTACAAGATAAATTATGACGGTAGTTCCGTTGGATTTGTTGATGGTGTCAGTGAAAAAATCATGCTCATTTGCACAGTAATACCTGCTATTGTTTACACAGGTGTGTGGCTTCTTATGAAATTTGGTTATCCTCTTGATAAAAAACGTCTTGCTCCTATTTATAAATTCATTCGTGAAAAGAGAGAAGCAGAAGAAACTCAGACACAAACTGCAGAATAACTTACAAAAAATATAAAAGCACCTCTACGGGGGTGCTTTTTATTTTTTTAATTTTAAAAATGTCAAATATTTAATGGTTGCATAATTATAAAGGGTTTAGTATAATAAGGCTACAATACTTTTTATGAAAGAGTGAAAAATATGGAAAAAACAAAAATCAGACCTTTTGGATGGCAAGATAAATTAGGCTATGCAATGGGTGATATGGGTTGTGGATTCTCATTCCAGCTTGTGTCAACCTTTATGCAGCTTTTCTACTTGCAGTACATAGGCATCAAAGCGGCGGACTATGCTATTATTATCATTATCTCAAAAGTTTTTGATGCAATTAATGACGTTGTAATCGGTAACTTGGTTGACACAAAGAGAATTGGTAAAAAGAGTAAGTATATGCCTTGGATTATCGCAGGTGGCTTAATTCTTGTTATCTTTAACGTAATGTTGTTTGCGCCAATTACATCACTTCCTTATGCAGCAAAATATGCTTGGTGTCTTGTAGCATATTGCTTGTGGTCAATTGCTTACACAATGGTTAATGTGCCTTATGGTTCACTTCATAGTGTTATTACAAGCGATACTCAGGAAAAAGTTTCTCTTTCAACATTCCGTAGCATAGGTGGTGCATTACCTGCAATCGTTATCATGATTGTGCTTCCTGGTATTGTTTATGATAAGGTTAAAAATCCTGTAACAGGTTTGGATGAAGAAATTCTTAAGGGTGGAACTCTTCTTCCGGTTGCACTTGTTTTGTCAATTGTTGCTTTTGCAACTCTTTGGGGAACAACAAAGCTTGTTAAGGAAAGAGTACATCGTGAAGATAGCACAGAAAATAAGAATGGCGTGACTGCCTTCTTCTCTGCATTCAAATCCTTCTTCACAAACAGAGCTATGGTTGGTGCTACTATTGCTTCAGTTGCTTCAGTTGCACTTTTCAATTCAACAATGGCTCTCAACAATATGGTTTTCCAGTATTTCTTCCAGGATACAGAAAAAGTAGGTATTGCAATGATTGGCTCTTATGCTCCAATGATTGTGTTTATGGCACTTTTAGGAAAACTTACTGCAAAATTTGGCAAGAAGAAAGTTATTGTAAGCTGTATGCTTGTTGGTACTCTTTCAGGTGTAGTATCTCTCTTTGTACCAATGACAGCTAATATGACAGGTATGCTTCTCTACATTGTGTGTCTTATGGGACTTAATGTCGGTAATGCAGTGTTCCAGATTTCAGTATGGGCTATCGTTGCTGACTGTATTGAAGTTAGTTATAGAAAATCAGGTAAGAGTGAAGAAGGTTCACTTTATGCACTCTATTCATTCTTCCGTAAACTTGCTCAGGGTATCGGTCAGGCAGTAGTTTCATGGGGCCTTATTGCAATCGGCTTCGTTGAAGGTGAAAATGCTGTTCAGGCAGCCGACTTTGGTAATAAGGTAAAAAATCTTTATTTCATAGTTCTTGCAGCAGGTTCACTTATCGCTTTCCTTTCAATGGCATTTATTTATAACATTGGCAAAAAGGAAGAGGAAGAACTTGCAAAGGTAACCACAGAGGCTAATAAATAATAATCAAGTGAAAATTTTCGAAAACAGTCCCGTAAAACGGACTGTTTTTTCTTTTTTCTATTGAATATCTATATATGCTGTGATATTATACTTTCCGTACAGAACAAATGTTCGGTATAGGAAGGAGGCAGAAATGACTTTATATCAGTTAGGCGAGGAATATTTAAAACAAGCAGACGATTTAAGGAGGTTGATTAGTAACTATTCTGCCCAGAGAGGGGTAACTGATGGCATAGCTCTCTATGAACTTAATAGTAAGATTACGATTCTTCGTGAAATGGAGCGTGACACACGGATTCTTGGAATAAATCTTGTGGAATATTATTCTGGTAAATCATGTAAAAAGGTATATCATCCACATAGATTTAATTGACAAATTCACATTTACTGTTATAATTAAGGTGTATGATTTCTTTTTGAGGTGATAGACAGTGAAAAAGCTTTTCAGCTGTATTCTTGCTATATTAATTTTAGCTTTCAGCGTTGTACCTGCCTTTGCAGAGGAGGAAGAACCAACAACAGAAACAAAGACAGCATCCTTGTCCATTTCTGCAACCTCCACTACTGTTAGTAAGGATGATACAGTTACAATTACTGTAAAAGTATCTGAAGGTTTGAACGCAATTAATTTGGGTGTTACATACAATTCAGAATACTTTGCATATGTTTCAGATACTTCCGGGGGAACATTCTCAATGTATGAACCTAGTTCCGGAACATCAGGAAAATTTTCTTGTACCGCTTATGAAAATGAGTCAGGAGCAGGTGGTACTGTTGCTTCAATAACTCTTAAAGTTAACGAAGTTCCAAGTGGTAATGGTGCTACAATTTCTGCATCAGCAACAGGCAACGGTGGAAAAGTGTCGGTTTCCGGTAGTAGCGTCACAATAAAATGTGCTCATAAGACTACAGAAAAAAATGTTGTGAAACCAACATGTACAACAGAAGGCAAGTCTGGTGACCAATGCAAGGATTGTGGTGAATTCCTTAATGCAACAATACTTCCAGCATCACATACTTTTGGTCAGTGGACATCTAATTCAAATAGTGCCATAGAAGAAAGAAGTTGTGCGGTTTGTGGCTTTGTTGAGACAAGAGCTCAGGGTGGAAACACAGAAATTCCTGACGAGCCTGTAACAGACCCTGAAACAGAATTTCCATCATACCCATTCTATGAGGATGAGGATGATGAGCCAGTAACTCAGCCTCAAAAGAAGCCAAATAACAACGGAAACTACAGACCAGAACAAAAGGATGAAGAAGACCAAACAGAGAAGAAGGGTCTTGCAGCACTTTTTGCATCTTCATCAGAAGTAAGTGATAGTGATAAAGCAGCAATTCTTGTTGTTGTGTTAGCAGTTGTTATTGTAGTTGTTCTTGCAATTTACATATTACTCTTGAATCAACGAAAAAGAAAATAAATAACAGATAAGCACCTAGCTATGTAGGTGCTTATTTTTGTTGAAATATTGTTTCATATGTGCTAAAATTAGAGCATTAAAGAAAAGGGGATTTTATCCATGTCAAAATTTACAGAAAAAATTGTTGTTGGTGTAATGAAATTAGGTATGAAAATTGCCGGTGCAGATGTTTCTCAGGAAGAAGCACTTGAAGCACTTGGTGAAGTAACTATCACAGACGGAATGCCTGAAGTATTACGTGAAGCAGCAGGTGAAACTGCAATTCTTTTGGAAAATAACGGTGTTCTTCCTTTTAAGAAAGGTACAAGAGTTTCCGTTTTCGGCAGAGTGCAGAATGACTGGTTCTACACAGGCTATGGCTCTGGTGGTGATGTTAAAAAACCTTATGGTGTTAATCTTATTGAGGGACTTAAAAATTGCGAAGATTTAGTGCTTAACACAGAACTTTCCGATACATACGAAAAATGGTGTAAGGAAAATCCAATTGACCACGGTGTTTGGGGTCATTGGCCAAGATTCTATCCTGAAATGCCACTTACAGTTGACCTTGTTAAAAAAGCAAAAGAGAATAGTGACAATGCAGTTTTCGTAATTGGTCGTTCATCAGGTGAGGACAGAGAAAACACACTTGAAAAAGGTAGCTTTTATGTAACTGACGAAGAAAGAACAGCACTTCACAGAATTTGTGAGCAGTTTGATAATGTTACACTCCTTCTCAATATCGGCTCCGTTATGGATATGAGTTGGCTTCGTGAATTTGGCTCTAAAATCGGTGCTGTTATGATTGTTTGGCAGGGCGGTATGGAAAGTGGTAACGCTGTTGCAGACCTTCTTTGTGGAAAGGTTACACCAAGTGGTAAATTAACCGACACAATTGCAAGAAGATACGAAGATTATTCATCATCCGCAAACTTTGGTAACCGTGATGCAAACGTTTATGAAGAAGATATTTATGTTGGTTATCGTTGGTTTGAAACATTCAACAAGGACGCTGTAATTTATCCATTCGGCTATGGCTTGTCATATACAAAATTCCAGACCAAATTTACCAGTGCAAAACAGACAGAAGATGGTGTTTTAGTAAGATGCACTGTTAAAAATGTGGGCGAATATGCAGGTAAAGAGGTTGTAGAGGTTTATGTTTCAAAACCTTGTGGCAAACTTGGTAATCCTGCAAGAGAATTAGTCGCATTCGGTAAGACAAAGACACTTTCATCAGGCGAAAGTCAGAAACTTGAAATTTTTGTTCCAATTGAGAGATTTTATTCTTATGACGACAATGGTGCAAGTGGATATGCACATTCTTATGTAATGGAAAAGGGCGAATATGCACTCTATGTTGGTAGTGATGTTCGTAGTGCAGAAAAGAAATGGAGTTACTATCAGGAAGAAACTGTTGAAACTCTCAAATTAAAACAGTGTTCAGCACCACAAGTTCAGTTTGACCGTTATGTGAATAGTGAAGAAGGACTTAAAAAAGAGCCTGTTACATGTCGTAAATATGACCTTAAAAAGGTTATTCTTGAAAACATCGGTGAAGGTGTTGAAATTACTGGGGATAAAGGTTATAAACTCAGTGATGTTGAGTCAGGCAAAGTTTCAATGGAAGACTTTGTTGCACAGTTAAGCCTTGATGAGTTGGAAGCAATTTCTCGAGGAGATTATAAGATGGATTCTCCTTTGGGTGCAAAGGGTAATGCAGGTGCTATGGGTGGAATTCTCCAGAGCCTTCGTGATAAGGGTATCCCACCAATGATTACAACTGACGGAC
>CALEIS010000098.1 GCA_937877675.1 uncultured Clostridia bacterium
CTCAGTCGGTAGAGCATGCGGCTGTTAACCGCAGGGTCGTTGGTTCGAGTCCAACTGGGGGAGCCAAAACAAGAGCACACCAATAGGTGTGCTTTTTGTTTTGATTTTCTTCAATTAGATTAAAACGAATGACCTTGTGTAGTGCAGACGCATTCGGCTGTTAACTGGTTTATAAATTTGACCGTTCAGTGAACGAATAGTCAAATTTATAAACAGGAAGAAACACAGAGCGTTGCGACCGCTCCAAGGGAAGCAAGGCGACAATGTTTCTGACCGGACGGGTCGTTGGTTCGAGTCCAACTGGGGGAGCCAAACAAAGAAGACATCCAAAAGGATGTCTTTTTTGTTTGTTTTTTCAATTGTATTTAAAACAATGGATTTTCTAATTGAAGTTTTGTATTGTTTTTGACATTCATTACTGATATAATCATATTGTAAATAGACATCCCCAACGAAAGGATTGGATATCCATGAAAAAAATCATTTCACTAGTATTGTGTCTTGTATTGCTTTTTGGTGCTGTTTTGCCATTGAATGCTGTTGCTTCCTCCAAAGAAAATTCGTGGACAAAGTATCTCAGTGAAGGCAAGGGTGTTTATATTAGTCCTGGTGCTGATGATACAGAAATTTATATCACTTGGTATGGTGGAAAAGATGGTGTTAAGCCTGTTGTATACGTCAGTGAAAATAAAAACATGACACACAGTGTTGTTTGTGAGGGTACAATACATTCAAGTAAACAGGTTGAGCGTTCAAACCATGTTGTAGTAACAGGACTTGAAAAGGGTAAAACATATTATTATGTATGCTCAGATGGCACAACAGATACTACTGTCAAGTCCTTTAAACCAGTTGCAGAGGGACAATCTTTTTCTGCTATCTATGTAAGTGATGTTCATATTACAGGTACAAGTTATGAGGATGAAAGCCTTTATAATAGTGCAAAAAGATGGAATGATGTCCTTGTTGAAGCAACAAACAGACAAAAAATCTCACTTATTCTTTCAGGTGGCGACCAGGCAACAGAGGCTCGTCCTTGTGAATATTATGGTTTGATGTATCCAAATCAGATAAAGACAATTCCTTTTGCAATGGCGATTGGCAACCATGATGTTAAGAGATATACCTATGACACTATTGCAAATTATCCAAATACAAGGACAAAAGGACTTTCAAAGTCTCTCGTTCATGGGGATTATTATTTCGTAAAGGGTAATGCACTTTTTGTTGTCCTTGATAGCACAAATTCATCTGCAGCAGACCATTATGCCTTTGTAAAGGATGCTGTGAAAAAGAATCCAGATGTTAAATGGAAAATTATGATGTTCCACCATGATTTATACGGTGGTCACATTGAGTCAAGAGAGAGTGAGAATACTCTTCTTAGACTTCTATTCACTCCTATTATTGATAAATTCCAATTTGACCTTGTATTGAGTGGTCATAGTCATTGTTTTAGTAGAAGCCATGTGATTTACAAAGGTGATGTTACAGAAAATCTTACAGGAAAAACAAGTGTAACTAACCCTAATGGTACAATTTATCTTAATAACGGTACACTTCGAGTATCGGAAAATCCAGAATATACAGAGCCGATTATAGATTCTAACAGAAAGAGTGAGTTTATAGCAACAGATTACCTAACACAGACAGAATCTGTTTATAATATTCTTGACTTTACAGACGATAGCCTTACAATCAAATCATATACTTATGGTTCAAAAGATGCCTTTACTGAATTTACAATTTACAAAACAACAAACCAAGGCGGTCATTCTGGTAAATTTACTCCACTTTGGTATTCTGTAGGGAAGTATATTGGTACGATTTATAATATTATAAACAACATTTCACGAAAAATTGAAATTGCAGACAGAGATTAATTATACTTTATGATTTGTTAAAGGAGTAGTTGTGATGAAAAAGGTTTTATCACTTGTTCTTGTACTTGTTTTTATTGTTTCATTTTCATCTTGTAAGATTGTTGATAAGGTTCAAGACATAGTCAAGCCTAATTTTATTGGTATAGTTATTGAAAAATATGACAACAGTTGCCTCGTTGAGGTTGCAAGTAATGAAGATTCTTACCCTACAATAGGTGAAAAGGTTATGGTTAATACCAATATTGAGGATTGTCCGCAATATGAGGTTGGTGACTTTATAAAAATTACCTATAATGGTGAAATTGCAGAATCTTATCCCTTACAAATTCATCATGTATATTCTGTCAGTATCGTTGATAGCAACAATGAACAGTGAATTTTATAAAAGCCCTTGAGTAATCAAGGGTTTATTTTTTTGTTAGAAAAGAGTTGGGATATTGTTGATAAATTCAATTTTACAAGCATGTAAAATTCTTTTAGAGGTTGAATTTATTAAATAATTATGTTATTTTTAAGATATGAGTTGAAAGGGCGTGGCTAAATATGAAAAGAAGAAAATCAAGAAACACGAAAAAAATCAAGAAGGTTTTGCTTATTATTGTTGCGGTGATTTTGACCCTAGCTTTGATAATTACACTTGCCAATGTTTTAGCAGTTAAAAACCTTTTGAAAAAAGGGAGTTCGTATGCAAAAGTTGAATATGAAAATCAACTTGTTCCTCAAAAAGATGAAAAAGGAAATTGGTATTTCACAACCGATGGTGATTTTAAGGTAATGCACCTTACGGATATTCATATCGGTGGTGGATTTATGTCAAAAACTGTTGATGAAAAAGCGCTTAATGCTGTTGCAACTATGGTTACAAGAGAAAAACCAGACCTTGTTATCGCAACAGGTGATATTGCTTTCCCAGTACCATATAATGCAGGTACATTTAACAATTACAGTGGTGCAAAGGCTTTTGCAAATCTTATGGAAAGTCTTGGCGTTTACTGGGATGTTACATTTGGTAATCACGACGCTGAAGCATATTCATATTTTGACAGAGAAAAAATGGCGGAGTTCTACGAAAGAGAAGAATATGAACACTGCTTATTCCAAGCAGGACCTACGGATGTTGATGGTTACGGAAATCACGTTATTGAGGTTAAAAATTCAAAAGGTGTTATTACTCAGGCCATGGTTTTGATTGACTCTCAGGCTTATGTTAAGGATAATATCATTGAAAGTATCAAAGGTGCTTATGATAATATTCATCCAAATCAGGTAAAATGGTATGAATCAGAAATAAATAGAATGAATGCGGAAAACCAGAAAATCAATAAAGAGTCTGCACCTGTTAAAACTCTTGCATTTTTCCATATTCCATTGGTAGAAATGCTCGATAGCTGGAATGAATTTGCAGGAAACAACTATAAGGATACAGAAAACTTTAAATATATTGACGGCATAATGGGTGAAGGCGGTAAAGTTGTTTATTGTGGTCTTGGTGAAGACGAAATGTTTGAAAAAATGTTGGAACTCGGCTCAACAAAGGCAATGTTCAACGGTCATGACCATCTAAATAACACTACCTTTGAATACAAGGGTATCCAATTCAGTTATGGTTACAGTATCGACTATTTTGCATATTCGGACATTGATAAACTTGGCTCACAAAGAGGTTGTACTATGATTACTTGCAAACCAGACGGTACATTCTCTATTGATAAATACAACTATTATTCCGACAGATATGATATTGATGGTTTTACTCGTGAAGAAGTGACAATGCAGTTTGAGGACGTAACATATCAAGTCCCACAGGAGAAAGAATAAATCATCTTAAAGAGGAAATGAGAAAAGTATGACTAATGAAAAACTAAGTAATAAGAATTGGCTTATAATAATCCTATTCTCTTTTATGGGTGGTATTGCGTGGAATACAGAAAATATGTATTTCA
>CALEIS010000099.1 GCA_937877675.1 uncultured Clostridia bacterium
CGGGTATGAGCCTCGGTATGACCGATATCGGTGCGATCATCGGTATCACAAGCGCATTGATCCCCGGAATCGCGGTCGGCGTTTTGGGACTCGGTATGGCGCTTCTCACCTATCCTATCTACAAAAGCATTCTCAATTCCCGTAAAAAGAAGTACAGCGCAGAGATCCTCAGCCTCAGCGACAAGATCATAAACAAGTAATAAAAAGGTGAAATTACAATGGGAATCAAGGCATTTTTCAAGAAGTCCGTTATAATACTTGAGCTTGTCGTAATCAATAACCAAGCTTGAATATTTCATCAAAATATCATTTTCACATTCTAAACATTTATCCATTTTTTAAACCCTCTGTTAATAGCTCTAAAATCTTATTTCTAAAATATATGGTTTGTGGGCAATTATCACCTTCAAGGCTTTCTACAAGCTCAATGACCTCTTGAATGCGCTCAATGCTGTACCACGTAACCTCTTGCCCTAGTGCGTTAGTTGTTTTCCATATCATTTTATAACCTCGCTAATTTGGTTTTACTGGGTGTAATATTTGTATATATGGTACTTCAGGCGGTAAAAACTCTTTCTTTTTCTTATGGCAAGAATAGAAATTACACTTGCAGTTTCTACCATCTAAAGAACATTCACCTAATACAAACTTTTTACAGTTATGTGGTTTATATTTATTTTCCATTTTCCACCTCTAATAAATTACTCTTTGTATTTGCATAAGTTCCTTTGTAAGTTCTACTCTTAGTCTTTTAAATTTTGCTCTATTTTCGCTCGAGTACAAATATCTATCGTTATTGTTTTCGTAGTATTTTAATATTTCTTTTAAAGATTTTATTAACTCTTTGCTCATTGAGTCTACATAGTTTACTTTTTCTCTAGTTAGTTTCATCATTTCCCTCACATTCGGTGATTTTATATAAAATTATTTTATTGTTTGCCCACTCTGTGTGATAGCCTTGCAATAATTCATCATTTTCTTCTGCAATCTCTTTTATCTCTGTTAAGGTTTCTCTAGCCTTATCATAATCTTTTAACGCTTGATTAAGTAAGTCGTTAAGGTGTTTGTTCTCTGCTTTGAGTTGGTCGAGTTGTTTAACAAGGTCTACTGTTCTTTCGTTTTTCAACCTCTCGCATTCTTGCTCTTTGTTTGCAAGTTTTTGTTCTAATTCGTTAGCAATCTTATATATGCAAGGTTCTTTTTCATCACAAATAGCACAATCTAAACCCTCACAATATTTTTTTATTTCATCTGCCATTATTTAATCCTCAAATTCTTTTTCTAATTCAATAATTTCTTCTGCGATTTCATCATCTGTTTTATTTTTTAAATAGTCTTTATGATATGGACTATCTTTTAATGCTTTACATTGGATACAAGCATTATGAGTTACTAATTTATGTAACGGACAATCAGGATTACATTTAACACCTGAATTTAGGTTATCTATTATTATCTGTTTATCTGTCATTATTCCACCTCAAATAAATCTTCCATTATTTCTTCATCCTCCAAAATCTTATTTTTAACTCGTTTAGCTTTTCTATTAAGTTTTCAGGCATAGAGTGCAACTCTATTCTATCCATTGCAGAAAGACCGCCAAATTTGTAATATCTCTGCATATCCGATATTGGAATATCAATATTTGGTACGTGTAAATTCTCTGCTCTTTTTATCATTATATTTATTCTGTTTACTCTCATTGTTATAATAGCTCCTCATTCTCGTATATGTTGCCGATTACAACCGAGCGATGAGTCAATGAAAACAAGCACATATTTGTTGCTTCAAATCTTAATAATGCTTGATTAAATTTAACAACCCCTCTTTTTGTATTGAGTCCATTATCTCTTTCTACAATATCGCCCTCATAAATCAGCTTGCCGTTTTTGTCTTTTAAGCCTGTGCATTGCATCCATATATAATCTTCGCAATTATAAAGTTCTAAGTGTGGTAAATCATCATAAATTATTCCTCTGCCATTCCAAAATCTAAACTTAAACCTATCTTGCATTATTCAACCTCATTCAAATATTTATCTATACTCATTCTTTGCATGCTATTGTATCTATTCATAACAAAGCCCTTGCTAGGATATAAAAACCAGTCTTTGTGTTGCCATACACTATCACTTTTAGGTTCTGCTCCTATTGCAATTAGTTTCCCTGTATATTTCAATTTTCTTTTAGCTCTACGTTCTTTTGAAGCTTCTCGCATATCTCGGAAGATTTCGCCCATATCACCCATTTATCACCTCATTTAATAGCTTTATTGCATCTTCTTTATCTTTTGTTGACCAGCCGTTAATATGTGTATCAGCAAATCTTATAAAGGTATGTAAAGCCTGTTTTAAATTGCAATCGCCATATTGTTTTCTAAAATCACCTGTTAAAATATAATATTCGTCATTAATTATTAAAGCAGTTTCATTAACATAAGGATTATAGCTAATTTCAAAACCTTCAAAATCTTTATGAACGTTAGGGCTTAAAGGTGTAGGCCTTTTATATCCGTCTGTCTCAAAATTTACTAAATCATGTATAGTTATCATTTTTCACCTCTCTAAAACAAGCTTAGTTGCTTGATTTCTTTCACTATCTGTTGAGCTTGGAGTAGCTCTTTAATAATAAATTCTCTTTCTATCCAGGTGTTGAATTTGGGAAGTGTATTCTCAAGTATTAAATCCTTACCGCACCAAGCGCAAAATTTAGGTATAGTGTTTGTGGTTACTATCATTTGACACCTAGAACACCATTTACTAGTCATTTTTCCTATACCTCTCACAAGTTGCTTCAAAAAACTCTTTAATATCAGGATTCAAAACCCTTTTTCTTAAACTACATTTCAAAGGGTAATTTACGTTTGCAGCGCAATAACTAACACTCATTCCGTAAATAGTTTCTTCTCTATAATTCATGCACCCTTCGCATCCTAAATATTTCATTGTTTACCTCTTTCTTTATAAATCCCAAAATAATGCCCTGCGCATAAAAACTTTATTATCTAATTCAATCTGTTTAAACCCTCTTATCAGCTCATCTTCTAAGCCTTCTGTGCCTATGTTTGCATAAGTCATCAACATAGCAAACTTAATCGGATGAATGTGATAAGAGTTTTTGCTAGAATCGGAGTACATTTCGCATACAACACGATTAGGACAATCAATACAATGTGTTTTATACTTGAAACAACAAGCCGTTGTATAATTCCATTTTTGAAAGCTCCTGGACCATCTTGTTAGCATCTTTGTAACTCCTCTAAAAGTTCATATATTTAATTTTTCTACTATTTTTATTCTCAAAATTATTCTATTGATTTTACTGGGTTTGAGGGGAATTTATCCTCTTTTCTGCAATTTCAAAATACTTTTCTTCTAATTCAATTCCTATAAAGTTTCTGTTTAGTTTCTTACAAGCTACTCCTGTTGTTCCACTTCCCATAAAAGGATCTAAAACAACGTCACCTATATTACTAGAGTTTGAGATTAAAGTTTCTAATAAATCTAAAGGTTTTTCGCTAGGATGAACTTTTTTTTCAACATTTGAAAATTCCAACACCTGAAAAGTTCCCATTTTATTGATATTTTTAGCCTTACCTTTTCGAAACATCACAATAAATTCGCTATTTTTTAGATAGTATCTATTAGGACAATGTTTCGTTTTTTTCCAAGTTAGAATATTTAACAGTTTGAAACCTACCTTTTTGCCTATTGTTAAAATGTCGTTTAAATTCCTATCATCTGAAAAAATATAACAATGTGTATCGTTTTTTAGTAATCTATAGACTTCTGGTAACCAATTTTCAAATTTAATTTCATTGTGCTTAAAAAAAGTACCTTTCGCCATTTCTTCACGCAATGCACCTTTAAGCTTAACTGCGTGGTTAGTGCATCCGCCTTGAACCTTTTTATAAGGCGGATCAGTGCAAACCAAATCAATACTTTCACTTGGCATTTTTGATATAATATCTAAACAATCACCTTTGTATATTTTCATTTCGCTTAATCCTCTAAAACAAATTCTGCTGCACGTTCTTTGTATCTTTCCATTGAACGTAATCTTTTAACTCTTTAATCTCTAGTTCAATCCTTGGGTTGATATTGTCGTGAAAAACTCGGCTGCCATCGTGACCAGCTATAATATCTCGGTTATCGTCTAGGATAAGCCCTGAAGCCACCATAGCATCATCAACGGCATTTAGAAGGTTTGATAAATCGACCTTGCGCCTTGCATCCATATAGAAAATGCACTGGATATTAACTGGGTAATTAACCACTCCGACTTGGTGTTTAACTCGGTGAAAATATGGTAAAGAATCCTTCTCAAACTGAAGGTATTGCTTTGAAGGAAGCATTATCGGATATTTCCCTCTCATAACTATCTGACCATGGTTTTTTTTAGATACTGGTTTAATTGGTAACGTAAACTTAATCATTTTTGCTCACCTCTAATTTATCCATTCTATTGTTGGTTTTCCTTTATATCCTTTTTCCCAAACAAACCAAGCGTAAGCTACGGCACTTGCAACAGGGATTTTTTTCTGTTTCTTTTCATCCCAAACTTCAAATTCACCATTTAAAGCGCAAGGAATACGGCTACTTGATACATAAACTGTTTTTGGTGGATATTTTTTAAAAAAGCTTTTTCTCTCTTTGCCTTCTAAGAACTGAACTTTTAGAAACATACAAACTTTCTTATTTTCAGTTACAACTTCAAGAGCTTTTTCTACAAATTCTTTAGCAAATTTATAAGGTGGATTAGTTACAATATCACCATTCCAACAATCATCCCAAGTTAGAAAATCAATAGGATTTAGATTTCCATAACCTCTGTAAACCTTATCTGTTGCCAAGCCTAATTTGTTTGCTTTATCAAATACTTTAGCTAAATGACCTTCACCACAAGCACATTCCCAAATATTCTCTAAGTCGAGTTCAACTTCTAAAAGTAGTTCTGCTGCTTTCGGATCTGTAGCATAATAATCGTTAACTTCTCTTTCGTGGTCTGTA
This sequence comes from uncultured Clostridia bacterium, assembly GCA_937877675.1. Classification (GTDB taxonomy): domain Bacteria; phylum Bacillota; class Clostridia; order Oscillospirales; family Acutalibacteraceae; genus Fimenecus. Next base: position 5,009 of record CALEIS010000099.1, read on the forward strand.
TGATTACTAGCTCCTAAGCAACTAAATGTAGTTTTTTTATTTCCTGTCCAATCTTTCATTTTTCTTAACCTCTTATAAAAAAGGAGGGTTTTAACCCTCCTCATCATTTGTAACTTCTAAATTCAATTTTCCTTGAACTGTGCCTGTATCGCCGTTTATGTAAGCCTTAGCTAATTCAATAACCTCTTTCAAAAGTTTTTCGTGTTTTTCAGAAACAAAGAAGGTTTTCTCGTCCATGCCGTCTTTGTACATTGGCAACATTGGAGTTGAAATATTAACTACTGCGTTATTAGCTGGATTGAAGGCATATTTTACAGAATAAAGAACTTGCTTCAAAGCTCCGTTATCCTTGCCAAAATCAAACTTAATAGCGTTCATTGTAATATTAGCTATATCCTTAGCTAAAATCGGCATACATCCAACAAAGCCTTCAACGTTCTCTTGGAACTTGTTGAAAAACTCGTTTGTAACCTTTTCTTTACCAGTGAATACAACTTCGCTAGATGATAAATCACCTGATTGAACATAGTTAATAACCGCTGTTTTGTCGCTATTAATCTTAACTTTGTTAATCGCTGTAATCTTAATTTTTTCTTCTGTTTTTACTTCTGTCATTTCTCACTCCTTTTCTACTTATAAAGATTTTCAAAAATCTTTTCTAAAACATTTACTACAATTGAATTCCCAGCTTGTTTATAAAGCTGACTATTTGAAACACCGCTCTTTTGAGCTTTATAAAAATCTTCATCATCAAACCCCATCAATCGCCAACATTCTAAAGGTGTTAGTTTGCGGATTCTAATATTTTCAATTAGAACCATTGGCTGACGATTCCCTCCTTGCATAGTCATTAAGGCTGGGCTTATAGCTTCTTTATCCCATACGTTACCTGCGAACCCTGTACCCATATTTTCGCCATAGATATTGCCTAGCCTTACAGGGCTTGTTATTTCAGCGATTGTATTATCAGTAGGACACAAAGCGCCATTCGCTCTTAGACAAGAAGCATATCCATTCACATCTCTTGGCTTCCATAGAAAACCTGTTCCTTTAGCTTCGTGATTTTCATTATGTTTTAAAAATCCTTGGATACTTTTCTCGCTCAAATAAAACTTCTCATCCACTTCATCTTCTAAAATATCTTTAAGCCTTATTTTCAATTCTTCAGCTTTTGGAAACTCAAAATTTTGATTCAAGTCTTTTCTAATACTTATCGCAAAAACTCGCTCACGATTTTGAGGTATGCCGTAATTTTTAGCATTTAGAACTTGCCAATAGGTGTCATAGCCTAATTGGTCCAAATAAAAAAGCCAATCGTCAAATTGGCTTTTAAACTTTTTCCCTACTAAATTTTTGACATTCTCTAATAACAAATACTTAGGTAATTTCCCCTCATCCTTCGCCACCTCTAAGAGCCTTTGCACTTGGTACAAAAGCCCTGAACGTGTTTCTGAACTTATACCTTTTTGATTGCCAGCTACTGAAATATCTTGACAAGGGAAAGAGTAAGTCCACAAATCAGCGTATTCTAACCTTTCAGCGGTGCAAATATCACCATAATTATATGTTTTGCCGAATATAGCTTCATAAGATTGAATAGCGTATTTATCAATCTCACAAACTCCGACAACTTCGTGAGCTATTCCCAACCTATCAAGCGCTTTTCTTTGCGCTCCAATACCTGAAAAAAGTTCATTGACTGTTAATATATCTTCTGTCATTAATCTATCCTTCTAGCAATGCCGACATAAGAATCGGCTTAGTAATAACTTTTGTCTGTTTGCAATAATCGCATTTTCCGCATCTATCAGGCTCTGCTTCACCTGATTTCAAGAGCTTGATTCTTTCAACTCCGTACTTAACACCTACTAAAGTGCTATCTAGTTCAGGTTGAGTTATCTGAATTAGCTCAATATTAGTAACCTTGCCTTTGTCAGCTACTGCTATGAAGCAAGGAAGCTTCTTACCAGTGTTAATCTCTACGATTTTCTGATAAATCGCAAGCTGGAAGTCGTAGCCCCTAGCTTGGATAAAATTGAGCCTTCCGTTTTCTCTTGAATAATGCGCCTTGTGTATATCATCAATAACCTTCAGGTCCACAATCGCTTTATCAGGAATGTAACTATCCATTTTGATTTTCCATAAAGCGCCTTCAAACTCACCAGTCATAATGGTTTGTTTTTCCCCTGATAGATATTGCATCATCTTTTTATCTATCTCTATCCTTGAAATGATTTCTTCGGCTTGTTTATATTCAGCTTTTAATGTACCATCTTTTTTGACAATCTCGAGATGGTTCATTTTGAAATCTACTAAAGTTCCTTCAAAGTAACTATCTACAAAAGAGCCTACTAACATTGCTGTTGTAGGCTCCTCTTTGTATTCCCCTTTTATCCTCGCTAAAGCTTGCGCTTCGCATCCTTTTTGACTTAGCGTTCCGACAAAGTCTTTGTATTGGCTAACTGATAGATACTGTTGATTTGCTTTTTCAGAATAGTAATTACTGTTCGTCAGCTTCAAAGTACTCATTAGCTAAGGCCTCCATTTCTGCGCTTATTTCTGCTTCTTGAGCTTTAGGTTCTGCAACCTTTGGAGCGCTTACTGGCTCAGCGAAAACATCAATAATATCTTCTTCTTTTTTCTCTTTCTTTGTTGAATTATCTATTTTATTTCCCATTTCTTCAGCTGCATATTCGTTGCCTAATTCTTCAGGGAACGCTTTTCTTAGAGCTGCAGCTTCAGCGCATTTTTCAATCTGACCGTAAGGTCTTTGTTTCCACATAGAATTAGGCGCTCCGTCTTTTGTAGTAGCAACAGTTTCAAGCCATCTAACCTTACCACCACTAAATGGAACTCTTTGACCTGCTACAATTCTATAAACTGTAACTTGTGCATATTCAGGGAATGTTATCTCAACACCGCCTACGTTTTGAGTTATATCAGGTCCAAAAACTGTATCATCGCATCCAGCATATTGGCCTGTTCTCATAGCAGTTGTTCTTAGCTCTGAAATACCTTGCCAAACTGTATCAATGTATCTTTTTTGTTCTTTGTTCCAAATCGGTACTATGTGAACTGGTTTTTTAAGTATGTCTAAGTTTCTAACCTTGCAATAATCAACTGCCATTAGAATACTGGCATCACTCGCACCAGGGAAAAGCGTTTCTTGTAACACTTTCCAAGTTTGACCGTTGATGTTCCTAACCTTCAACTCATGGGCAATACTGCTATTGCCTACTTTAGTTACTGCATTCTGTGTCATTTTTCTCTTTCCTTTCTTTGAAAAATTCAAGTCCTTCTTTGTATTCTTCTTTTGTTATCAGCTTTTGCTTGAATAAGCTTTTAACATCCTCAACACTTTTTGCGTGTTCGTTTAGGTACAAATCCCACTCACTTTTATAAACAGGCTTTGTCATACTGTACCTGCTTTCAATCTTTCATAGAAAGGAATAAGCAATCCTTGTCTATGAAGTAACATTGTGTCTAATCTCGCTTTTTCAAAAAGCTCAACTTCCATAAAAGCTGGAATAACTGGCCCTGTTTGCTTACTTTTGTACATATCGAACGTATGCGCCATGACCATATCGAAAATTTTTAAAAGTTCTATTTCGCTCACTTCTTTTGCTCCTTCTGTTTTCTATTGCTTCTGAAATTGCCATTGGAATTGTTAGTAATAAACAAAATATTGTTAAAATCCATGCTTCTACCATCTTCTTATCCTCTCTGTTGTTAATTGCATTAAAAAAAGCAGTGGGTTTGTGTGTGTTTGGGATAGCCCCACTGCAAAATCACAAATCAAACTTAAAAAAAAGCTGGTGGAGTTAATGTACGTTTTAGGGAACCACCAGCTAGACAACCAACTATTACATAAAACTTAAAAAAAAGAGGGCTGGATATGTGTATTTTTAGATATTTTTGAATTTAAAAGCCCTCTAAGAATGATTCCAACATCAACACATAAACTTAAAAAAAAGAGAGTCTCGGACATGAAAATAGTAAAGTTGAAATTTATAGACTCTCTCGATAATGGAATTTATAAAATTAAAGAAAAGGCTGGGATGGTTATTATACATACACGTTAATTTTTCGGAGTTTATATGAACCCAGCCTGATAGCTCACTGGAGGTCGAGCTATATTTAAACCTTTTTCATTTTTTAAACCTTTTTATTTACCCCTTTTGACATTTAATAAACTTTTGCAATGCATCATATTTCCTTGAATACATTAGGCGCATTTGAGATTCATAATTGTCTGAATCCTCATCTATATCCATCAGCTCTAAAATCTCTTTCATACTAAGGTCATTTAGAAAATGATATCTAAGTAAATCTTGATAAACCGAATTACTAGCGCCTTGTGTTGGTTCAGGGAGGTTCGATATACAGTTAATAACCCCCTCTAAAATAGAACCTTCACTAAGAGCTTCATTCATAAGTTTTTCAAGCTTCTTTTCTTTTTCAATTTTTCTTGAAATCAACATCCCCACTTTATCAAAAGGGTTTTGATTTCTCGGCATATCGGTTAATTTAACGCTACCAGGTGAACTCAATTTACTAGAAATAACGTCAATTTCAGATTGAAGATTTCTAATCGTTCGCACCCTGGATTGCTGTTTATACAATCTGTCAATATCGACTATTTCCATAACTTTCATTCAAGCCCTCGTTATTTTACATTAGGTGAATTACACCTTTATGCAATTTCATTAGTTACATACAAAATCTTTACTTGCTGCTTTAACTCGTTTTCCTTTTCAGCGATAAATTTTTCTTTTTCTTCTTCGCTCATATTTGATTTTCTAGGAACGCTGACATTAAAGAAAACTTTGTCCCTCATAAGAGTAGTTTCTTTAGGATACCGAGTTATCTTCTTGATTTCGTTTTTAATCTTCTTGTTTTCGTCCTTATATTCAAAGCGTTTTCTAATCTCGCTTAAAGAATGACAATCAACATAATTGTTAACTGTGAAGTCGTAATACTGGCCGTTTTTTAGCTCAACTCGGATGATTGATTCATTATCAAGCCTTGCTTCTGTATGAACGATTTTCTTAAACTGGGCCACCCTATCAGAAAAGAACTTTGGCATCGGCAAGGTTTTTGTTTCAACAGTTTTTATAACATCAGCATAAAAAGCTTCCCAATCTACAGGAAACTTAGTTGTTAAAGCTATGTCATAAGTGCTTACTAAGCTATCGGTTTCTTCTCGTCTGAAAAACTCGAAGATATAGTGAATGAATTCACGTCTTTTAGTTATGCTAATTGCCATATTCGTCAACCTCATAGTTTTCAATTTCTTTTTCTATCGCTGATTTCTTCTTGTCATAAGTGCCTGATAAAACCTTGATGTAGTTATCATCCTTAAGTAACCAAGTGTAGTTAGCAGTGAAATTAGGTAAATCAAAATCAATGCTTTTGAGCTTTTCGATAACAATCGGAATTGTTTCTCTAAAATCATCAATCTCTGCTGCTAATTCTGTTAGTTTATTTCGTTGATTGTTTAGTAGATAAGGTTTGTTTTTAAAAACCTTTTGATATTCTTTAGAAAAGATTTCATTTATCGGATTTATATAAGGGTCCATTTTTTTTGATTTTTTTTCAATATTATTATTTATATTTAAAGTATCTATTTGTTTATTAATAGTATTATCTTTATCCTTATCCTTATCCTGAACCCTTGGGTAAGGGTTACCTAACCCTTTGCTAAGGGTTTCAAAAATCCCATATTTAGTGAGTTTCGCCAATACTCCTTTATGAACTGTGAATTTTGGATTTAATTCAGAAATCTCAACTTTGTATTGAAATCTTATAAAATCTTCAATAAAAATTTTGTTTTCATCTATAAATCTAACTTGTTTTATTGCTTCAAAATCTTCTCTTGTAACTTCTTCTTGAAAACAAACTCTTAAAACTCTTTTTGATATCTCATAGATACCAGCACAATCGCAATTATCAAAAAGAAACTTAACAAGTAATTTCTGCTTATCAGTTAAGTCAAGAAACCAGTCTTTATTCCATATTTCAGAATCAGATAATCTCTTTACCATTTCTAAAACTCCCTTACTAAATGCTTTAGAAAGCGCAACTTTTGATGTTGCGCTAATTGAAACATTCAATCAAGTTTCTTGGTTCTATACATTTCAGCCCGTTCTCGCAATTTTTTGTTTGTAAAACTCCAAATTGGTTACTTCAGCATATATAGATATAAGGTTTAGTCATTAACTTCAGTAGTGAAACTTTTTCAAAACTTACTCATATTGTTTAACCTTATGTTTACCTATTCAATTTTCAATGTTCTACTCTTCTTTATTTGCGTTTTTAAGGTGTCGCAACCTTTTTAATTCTGTTTACTGTTCTGATTGCTCAAACAAATATTCAAGTGTGCAATCATTACCAATAGCTGCTTGAATATTTCTCATTTCATCTAGGCAAAATTCTGTCTTGCCAGCTAATTTTTTTCTAAATGTTGAATAATTCATTTCGATTTCAGAAGAAAATTCTAAATAGTTCATTCCTTTTCTTACGATTTCTGCTTGTAAATTCTTAAACATTTTTCTTTCCTCATATCTATTTAATACGTCTTTGTAATCTTTTTTATAATCTGATGTATTTTTTTAATACGTTCGTTACAAAAAATACTTTATAATATTTTACTTTTTTTGTCAAGCGTGTATTTTTTTAATACACAATATGCACTTAAAAACCTTATTAACATTCATTAAAAATCAATTCTTAGTTGCCAAAATTGGGAAAATAGTTTAAACTTAAAAATAAAAAGGACATGTAAGATGAGTGATATTTCAACAATTATTAAGGTCTATAAGGCCCAATTAGCCATGACTAACGCTGATATTGCAGAAAAAACAGGCTTACCTGAAAATACAATTGCGAGAATCTGCGCTGGCAGAACGGCTACACCAAAACTTAGCACATTAAGACTTTTAGCTAAGGCTTTTGATTGTACTATTGATGATTTATCAGGTTCTGAAGGTGGTTTTGAACCTTATTACTTAGATAAAAAAACTGGTGCAATCGCTTTGGTTTTAAAGGAAAATCAAGAGCTGAAAAATTTATTTGATATTGTGAAAGATTTTTCAGAAGAAGAAATAAAAACACTAATTGGCATGGTTAAGATGCTAAAGAATAACTAAGAAAGGATTAGTCAATGTCAGCCTATTTAAAAAAAGCTTTTTCTTTTGGACCTTTCCGATTAAATTTATCTAAATCAGGAATAGGTTTGTCTTTTGGAATTACTGGTTTAAGAATTGGAACTGGACCTAAAGGACCATATATTCACGCTGGACGTGGTGGTTTATACTTTAGAAAATCTTTAAAAGATATTCAAGAAAACCAAAATGAAATTATCGAAGAAGAAAATGTAGAACCAACAGAACCTCAATCAATATGGAAAAAAATCTATATTTACGGAACTAATTTTGTTGTTGCAAGTTTTATTATAATGCTTGTTTTAACAATAGCTTTTATTTACTTCACTATTGATATTATAAAAATTTCTAACAATACAAAAAGAAAAAAACGTAAATGAAAAAAGTTTTATTAACAATCTTACTTTTGAGCTTGCCTGTCAATGTACAGGCTTCTCGATTATTCAATGAAGCTGCTTATAGGGATGAGTTCTGCAAGCAATATAACGGCATCAGTGAGTATAAACTTGCTGATTCTACAAGAGTAGATTGTTTAACTTCTGAATACGCAATAGAAATTGAGTTCGCTAAAAAGTGGGCTGAAGCTATCGGACAATCTTTGCATTATAACTTGATGACTGGTAAGAAGCCAGGAATTGTACTTATACTTGAAAATCTTAAGGACTATGCACACCTAAACCGATTAAAACCACTTTGTCAAAAGTATGGAATCAGATTGTGGTATGCAGAAGCACCGAATTAATTTTAAAAAGGGGATGATAATATCCCCTTTTTTGTTGAATGCTAAAGTTTATTAAATTGTCAAAGTACAATATAAAATTTCGCATCACAAAATTAACCTTCAAAAGATTGCATTGTTGGAATTAAAATTTTTTATACACACCCTACTGGACATTCCCAGTTGTACTATCGTTATAAATGCAAACTAATAATTTGTATATTGGCTAGTTGGCTAATTATTTTTTTCTTACTTTATTTTCCCTTAAAACTCTTGAAATATATTGTCTTGAGCAATTAAAATGAATTGCTATTTGAGCATTAGTATATTCAGGATTAGCTAAAGCAAAGTTGCATATTAAATCTGTCTTGCCGACCTTCTTTCTTCCAGCTCCTCTTGAATTTGATTTCTTAGGTGTATAAATCTGATAAAGCCTTATTGTTTCCTCATAGTAGGATTCATTCAGCTTTGTTTCTGCAATTAGTTTAAAATTAAATTCAGTTTCTAATAGTTGGATTAACTTCTCTCTTGCTTTTTCTTCGCTCTTTGATAACTGCATTGACTTCAAAGTTACTGATAGCATTTGGTTTGCACCGCCTTTTTATTTTTTTGTAAGGTTAGTTTACACCTATTTTCATAGTTTGTAAACTAAATTAATTAAGTTTTTGCATCTTTTTTTCTCTTTTTTCCCTTAATGCATTTTTTATCTGCATAAATATATGTTATTTATTATATTTAATATATTTAAGGGCTTCGCAAAACCAGTGTTTAAGCCATTCCTAGATATGCTATTAGGAGTTTTAGTACGGATTACTAGGAGTTTTAGTACGGATTAAGGGGAGTTTTAGTACGGTGGATAAATTTTTAATAGTAGTTTTCTGTTGACAAACTCCTCACAAATCTATACACTAACCAAGAGGGGAAAATATGGGCTTGGATGTTGTTTTTCAAGCCCCTTAACTTTTTGAAAAAATACAAAGGAGCTATATGAATTTTGAACTCTTATGAAAACCTAATACTTGAAGAAAGAAAAGGATACCTTGTCGTGAAAGCAAACGAACTTATACAAAAGAACAGATTTGAACTATCTTTACCTGAACAGAAAACAATAGCATTTATTTGCTCAATGATTAAACCAGTTGATAACAAAGAAAACTCTTTACAGATGGAATACGACTTTAGCATCAGGGATTACTGCAAGGTTTGTGGTCTTGATTACAACAACGGCAATAATTACGCTGACATAAAAACCATTCTGAAAAAACTATCCGACCGCTCAATGTGGCTTGATGATGGCAATGGTGAAGTAATTGTCCGATGGCTTGCAAAAGCAAGAGTCAACAAACGAAGCGGATTAGCTAAGATTGAAATTGACAGAGATTTAGCGCCTTACCTTTTCGACCTTGGCCAAAGATTCACACAATACCAGCTTAATAACATCCTAGCAATGAAATCAGCATTTTCAATTAGAATATATGAGCTTATGAAATCTTACTCTTTTCAAAAAAGCAAAACTTTTGATATTGATGAACTCAAGCATCTTTTAATGGTCGAGAATGTAAAGTCATATAGCAATTACAAAGACTTTAGAATCTACGTCTTAGAAAAGGCCCAATCTGAAATAAATGAGCTTACCGATATCAAAATTACCTTAGAACCAATTTTTAAAGGCCGTAAAGTTGTTAAGGTTAAATTCCTCATCGAAGAAAAAACCGCTTTTGAACGTGCAAAATCTATCGCAAGGACAAATATCATACTTAACAAAGCTAATTAATATCAATTTCTAGCCTTCTATTTTCAATTTCTAGCGTTTAAAAATGATTTTAGGTGTATTTATACCTTTTTGAATTTTTAAGCGCTAAAAACGGCTTATAGAGCTTTTAAATTTATCGCCAAATTTCTTCCAAGCTTCGCATTCATAAGGTGAACTTGAATTTATTGAATACTCATTATAATTTCTAATAAGTTCTTGTGTTTCCTGAACGCTACGCAAAGCCATTTGTGTTACCTTTTCTTGCTTTTTGTAATCAGAAATGATTTTCTTATCCCCACCTCTTTCTTTAATAGCCTTCACAAAAGAATAAACATTATATTTAGCTTTCTTTTTTGCGTATTCATAAAGGATGAGGTCATCCCCTTTATATACATTTTCCCCACCCTCTAGTGGTTCTTTAATAGGTTCAATAGTAGGTTCATGTTCTGCCAATTTGTCAGCTTCTTTTATGTCATTTTGTCCTAAATCTTCTGACATATTTTCAGGGCGCTGTGACACGATTCTCGAAGTAAATTTATAGCGGTTAGTATATTTACATTCAACTATTATCAAACCTTCGTTAAGAAGCTCCTGGACCGCTCTAACAACAGAACGTTCTGAAATCCCTATTTTCTTTGCTAAAGTTTTCTGCTTTGGAAACATATCAGCTTTATTAGGATTGTAGAAAGATGATAATTCTAACAAAACTAATTTTGCAGTTGGTGTTAGTTTGAATTGTGACAGATTGTTAAGTAAATTTTGCGTAAGCGTAAATTGTGAAAAGCCATGCTGCGCATGCTTTCTAGCTGTGTTCATAGTTCCCCTCCCTAAAATTTCTCATCGCCGTTACTTGCCTTCTGCGAGAAACTATGCTTTAATAAAAGTGTCGAATTTTTATTAAGAGCTTTGAGCGTTTCTGCCAAGGCTTTTTTTATTGTCTTTTTTTATTTGCCATGTCATGTAACCAAACATGAGCATGACTTTCAACTACATGTAAAGTTTTATTTACAATGCATATTATAATTTTATTAATTTTGCTATTATTGTGTCAAGGACATGTTATTTTACAGTTATTTTCGGATGTATAGTTAATGTAGGGATAATATAAAGGGTTAATGTATGGAAAGAAAACTTAAATTTGCCGAATTTGCCGACCTTATAGGCACAACAGCAAAAACTGTGTACAAGATGGAGGAAAGAAAAGAGATAGTAACTGTCATTGAAAAGGTGAACAACCGACCAACTAGGCTTGTAGTAACAGATGACAACCAAATCAACCATTTTAAAAACGTTTACAGTAAATCACCAGTAAATAACAGTAATTATGAAGATATTGTTACAATTAATAACGAGGGAATGAACAACAATATCCATTCACAATCTGCAAATAATAACGAAGTTGTGCAAGAATTGTTTGAAAAAATGCTAGTAATGAATGAAGAATATAATAACAGGATAGAGAAGCTTAATAACGAGTTAATAGACAGTAAGAGTAAGTTATTATTACTTGAAGATAAAGCTGGCCGAGAAGGTATGTATCTCAAGGAAATTAACGAGTTAAAGAGCGAGAATGAAACGTTAAAGACCTCGAAAGTGAAAGTTGCTAACCAGTTGGTGAGCGTTATTGTAGTTCTTTCAATGGTTCTTGTAGGTCTAATTACCTATAATGTAGCTACAAATACAAAAAAAGAGCGGACCGAACAAGAAATCACTAAGCCTGTTCCTGTAGAAACAGTAACTAGTAATAAACCTGTTAAGTCCGCTCGTAAAAGGTAATCATTGAAGATAATATTTTAAATTATATCGTTTAGTATGATGCACATAATAAAGATTATGAAAAGGTGACTACAAATTGAAGTCACCTTTACTATATCCCATTGAAAAATTTTTAAAGGCCTTTTCATCTACTCCATTTATAGGATAAAAAAATAAGCCCTCAACTAAAAGTCGAGGGCGCTAGTGTGTAACATATTAAGAATAAGAAAGAGAGATAAAAGGGTTTTACCCATTGGAATTAAGAAAAGAGAGAGATTTATATTTTTTCTAAGTATTTCATTGAAACCCAACCTAAATCATTAGCAAGTAGTCCCCAATTATTATTAATGTGAGCAATTTCTACTGTTTCATTTAGGTAAAGAAGTTTAATTCTTGGATATTTCGTTCCAGGACCAGTTCTAACATTTAAAGCGATAGCAGTAACTTTGTAATTTTGCCATTTTGATTGTTTTAAAAACAATTCTCGTTCTTCTTTGCGCCTTCTTACAAGCCCCTGAAGAATAGCTCCTCCAGCTTTGTTATATAGCAATAGAGCTTCTGCAATCTGCCCTAGTGACCTATTTCTTACAAGGGTTCTAAGATTACCTTGTCCGCAATTATATGTAAACGATACAAGCGCATCAAATTGATTTTGATTCAAAGGTAATTTAAGGTTATTAACGTGGTTTTCATATACTTTTAAATCAAGTATTAAGAAATTGTCAGCTTGTTCTTGTGTAATCTTTTGACCTTCTTTTACTCCAGCAGTATGACCATAGCCAATAGTCCAAACTCCAGCAGGGCATTTATAAGCAGTTAACCTGCAACCCTCAAATTTTTTTATTAAATTAATACCATTTTGGCTAGTTTTCATTTAAAATCACCTCTGTTGAATTATTAAATCTGTTATGTGTTCTAAGGCCTTGTCTAGTTTATCAAAGCGCTTAGAGCTATCTGATAACCTTCTGTCGATTGTTTCAAAGTTCTTTTCCATACGTTTTTCAAACTCTCTGAAAGCTGCTAAAGTTAAGAATTTTTGCTCAACTTCGCCTAACAGTTCTTTACGTTCGATTTGCATATCTTCTCTAGTGGTGTAGTTTTCAAGCTTTTTATCAATAGTATTATTAAAATTTTTCAGCTCATTATCCACTATTGTTCTAGCGGTATCTTTTATAACTAGCCTTAAATATATCCAAGCAGCACCACCACCGCCAAAGATTGACGTTACAGCTGCTATTAAAACTTCTTTCCAAATTTCCATTATTCCTCCCAGCCCTGTGTTTTTTGAAAATTGTCAACCGAATGTTTCATCATCCACCTTCTGAATTTGTCTGTTCCACCTACATATAGGCAACGTTCTAATACAATAGTAGAAAAGTATCTGTCATTATCTACATACTCTCGGTGGATGCATAAAACATCATGAATAAGAGCTGCGATTTTGAACTCAATGTTTTCCTTGCTTCCGATAATGCGCCAAAAGAATCGGTTAATAGTTGCTCCGTCATAATCAAAGCCAGCGTTTATAGTGAACGTGTAAGTCTTGCTCTTTTTCTTGTCTATCAAAAGAACTTCAACAGTGTTTGTTAAGAATAAAGGCTTTTCTTTCGCATCCTTAACTTCTTCAGGATTCATAGCGCAAACATTTATTTGCTTGTTAGCCACAATCGGCATTGAAGAAAAAGCAACTCTGCATTTGTCATCATCTTGCCATACCAAGTATTCTTTTTTTCGGTAATAGCAACGTGGCAACCTTTTAATAAAATTGTTATAAATATGTATGCACATATTGAACCTCCTTTAACGCAAAATGTGAAGGACATTTAAGTCCTTCACAAATTTGAACTAGCAGTAAACCACTAGCGATTAAAACTTCCAAGTAAAATTAAACTTGAATCCGTTACTTGTTGGTCTTACTTTTGATAAAATCGACAATAATGTCTTTAATCTTTTCAATAATTTCATCTTTGTTTTCCTCCAAGTATTCAAGAGCTTTTTCTTTTAGTTCAGGTAACTCATTTGAAATACGCTTGATAATACGCTTAATAACGAATTTTTCTAACCATTTAAACATTTACTTACCCTCCTTTAATGCTTTTAACAAAGTAGGCAACCAGCCTTTAAGATATTCAACTCCGTCTAAGTCCATTGTCTTAACGTTTAGCATAACGTTTATGTATTCAACTAGACTTTCAAGGTCTATGAATGGTTTTATAGGCTTTTCACCTCGCTTGTTATTTACGAAACTATCCATTAACGAATAATTTGAAATACTGGACTTGCCACCTTTATTTTTTGGGATTGTATGGTCTACTGAAATATATTTAGGGTTCAATTTATGCCCTGTTATATCTCTTTTCAAAGGAATTTTTCCTCTCAAAAACTCCTTTTTAAGAATAGACTTATACCCAAAAGTCGGCTGTGGTATTGGCTCTGCACTAGGATAAATTATTGGTGTTATCATCTTCTACCTCTACTGGTAATAAAACTGTATAATCATTAGTTTCAAAGAACTTATCTAGTTGTTCAGAAGTAAACCCTAGCAAACCACCAACTGCATTTACATAAGGATTACCACGATAGAAATGGTTTGCCTTTAACTCAATTTTTAAAGCTTTGATATCTAAACCTTCTGGTTGAAGCTGTGTAACAATTGCTACAATATCATCAAAGTCAATTCCTTTTACTTGATAAATACCACGCTCAACGTCTGCGCCAGTTAGGTAAAGCTTTGCAATACGTTCGCGTTCTTCAAGTTCTTTTTGTTCATCTGTCTTCATCGGGCAAAGCTCAGATAAATACCATTGATTATCAATATCTGACTGCTTGACATACATTTCAGACATTCCAATTGATTGATAGAACTCAGCGTTTGTACCTAAACCAACTTCGCAAAGTCCTATTTCTTGATTTACCACTTTTGCATATTTAATCATTATTTAACTCCTTTCATAGGTACAAATACAGCACTTTCCCAAGTCGCATTAGTAGTTATCACATCACCAGCACCCACTAAAATAGTACCAGCCGATTGTTGACCATAGCTCGAAGCATTATTTTGCGTTATAAAAACATTACCATTTACAAATGTCTGCCAACCTGCTTTTGACCAAGCGTGGTCTATTATTACAATACCTGCTTTTGGTGCTGTAAAAGGTGCTGTTATTGAAATTTTTGCAGTATAATCAGGTGTACACCAATTAGTAATTTCTACTTTATTTCCTCTATCGAGCTTGTCCGCAAAATTACTAGCAATCTGCGCCATATTAATCAATGTTGGGTCTTTTACTGTTTCACCAACGTAGAAGTAAAGTGATACATTTGTGTTAGCGGATAAGTTAGCAACCAAACCTGATTTTGTCGGGTCTAAAGAGATACCATAAGCTTTACTATCCCTAGCTGAAGCATCCCCGCCAACTGTATCGCCAATATTTAAAACATTTGAAACAGCTTCAGGGTAATTTATATGGTTACCGTCACTAGATTCAAATTTGCGTAAAACAACATAATTGCTCTTATTTGTTGTAAATCCTAACGCTTTACCATTACCAACAACAGAAGCGGTATTATTTGGCGGTGTGTTCTGTACTTTTACAGGCAATCTGAAAGTCTTAGCACTTGTATTAACTACAAAGTCATAATCTGTATAGCTTGCAGTTGAAAGCTTAAATCCTGATTTGTTAGCATTAGCATTAGCCAAAGCCCAATCATAGAAAGCTTGATAACCGCTTCCGCTATTCCATTGACCGCTTGATTTTAACCAAGATAAGTTATCAGGTGCAAACTCTGACCAAATATATTGACCGAAGAAATAAGGGTTGTTTATTTTTACATCATCATAAGTCAATAGACGGACTGGAAGTTTTGGTTGGAAGTTTGAGATTACACCGTTGGTTGCAGTAAAGTCTACAAATTTAACAATTGCACTAGATTTACCATACCAAAAAGACTCGTTTAAATTAGCATCATAAGAATAATCTTGTCTCGCAGCACGACTAATATAATCAGTTTTGTCTAATACGCAAACCATATTACCAGAATACGTAGACTCAATGGTTTTAGTTGCTACTTTACTTGTAGTAAACTCAATATTCTTTAACGTTCCATCAGCATTCCTACCATTAGGTATTAACCCTTTAACCCCTTTGTCTACCCAAATAGTAGAACCAATGTAGCCAAAGCCGTTGAATACTTGGTCGATGGAAGTGCCACCTGCTTTCACAATTGCAATAGGTAATGAGCAATTCCCACCAGCTAAGTCGCCATTTGAATTGTACCAATTTACTTTATTTGTAGTTGTATCATAGGCATAACCAAAAGTTGTAGTTGCATTAGCACCAGAAGTGCAATTTTCTAAAACACGAGAAAATAGCTTAGTTCCATTGTTTGTAAGTGCCATTAAATTTGTTCTATCGTTAAATTCTGTTGTACTTATATCACTTTCAATTGTAACTTCATCGAATTTCGGAGTAGTTCCATCGGCTTCAAAGCCATTCGGCACAATAACTTTAGAACCAGCTTTAAGAGTGAGGGTGCCATCAGTTAGTTCAAGTTTTATGTTTTGTGGCACTTCTAAAAGGCAGTTGGTGAGTTGATTCTTTTTCAGAACTTCATTAGCATAAGCTTTTTCATCAAACTTTGCTTGACCTGCTGAAGATAGATTAGACAAATCTATATTAGCTAAATCGCCTTCACCCATTGCATCAACTATTGCATTTATCTTTTTTGCAGCTTCAATTCTGCTATCTGTACATAATATTTTTTCTAATTCTGCCATTTCGCACCTCTATGAAAAGACTAAATAACCATCAAACACGTCCAGTGAATGAAGGGTTAATATATCTTGTGAATTGATTACAATATCAACAAACTCAACGATTACATTCCCTAAGTCTGTTTTCTTAAACACGTTTAAGCCTACACCTTGCTGTCCAGTATTGAGTACATAAAGCCCTAAAGCTGAATTGAATACCCAGTCTGAAGCGCCAAATTCGTATAAATTAAGAGCTTCTTTGTTATTGATATAAATCCTTACATTTGAGCTTGCACCTACAGAAATTTTGAGTTCAATCTCTTTTAGGATTTGCTTGTTAGCAACGTGCGGAGTTATAAATTCAGCTAGGTCGTTACAGTTACCATAAGCGTAAAGAATCTCTTTTGTTTCGTCTTGAGGGTCTACTGCATAAAGACCTATTTCTCTATACCAAAAAGAGTCTTGCAACTGTGATGAAGAAAACTCACCTATCAAGCTGATAATATCGTTGTTTTCAATCGTCATTTTATCAACTGGAACGGATAAAACTTCATGCACAAGAGCGGTTTTTTTAAGGTAATTATCCATGTTGTACTCATATCCATCACCGATAGCAAAGCGTTTGAAAATAACATTTGTGCCTGCTAAAATGCGAGCCATCAGCTCACTGCCAGCATCAGTTAAGATATAGCTCATATAATCTTCTGCCATTATTAGCCCCCTTTAAAATTTGTTATAGTAATTAGCCCTGCAAAGCTTCTACTGCTGCTTGCAAGGTTTGTATTTTTGTTTCTAGTTCTGTGATTTTGGATTGATAGTCGTAATAATCGACAGCTTGGAATGGTTTTTTAGGTATAAATGATGTTATTGTGCCTGACAAAACTGTCATTTTGCAAAAAGGCACTCCCAAAAAAGAAGTATTTCTACTTTTATCCCATAAGAAATTTTCAATATCCTTATATTCAGCCCATCCACCATTTCCTATTATGTAATTATCAAACGTCAAAATGTTTTCAAATACTCCATCACTATAACCTTGTTCATTAATCGCAACACGAGATGTAATAAATTCAACATTATTTAAACTTCCGTTTTCGGTTCTACCATAAGCTATAAGGCCTTTAACACCAGGCAAAACAAAAACTGTTGAACCGATATAACCAAAGCCATTGAATACTTGGTCGATGGAAACATAGCCTGTTTCACTCCTTGTTACAATAGCGATTGGGAGTGAGCAATCAGTAACCCAAGAATTGTTCTGATGTAGTATTATGTTATTTGTTGTTGAGTTATAGTATAAAGTAAAATCTTTTGGTGTTTCAGGATAATCTGTTACAGTTGAGCCTGACATAAATGCGGTTGCTAATCCCCCATTTGTTTGTATGTAAAGGAATAGTTGTCCTGTTCCATATTCTTTTATTGTGGCATCATAATTTACTGTAATTGTAGTGAAAAGCTTATCATTACCATTTATACCATTAGGAACATAAACTTTTGAGCCTGCTTTTAAGGTTATAGCCCCATCAACAAGCTCTAATTTTATATCTTGTGGAACTTCCAAAAGACAATTTGTAATATTCCTATGTGTTAAAGTCTTTGAATCAATCGCTTCAAAGTTATCACCTAAGTCAATCTTAAAGCTAAAAGCATCAAGTTTGTCTTTTTCAATTTCGGTGATATTCAACCCCAAATTTTTAGTTTTATACATTTGCTACCTTACCATTTCCCCTTTTAACAGGCTTTCTAACTCACCCTTTGTCATTCCTTCCATTTGACCTTTGCGCAAGTATTTAGTAATAACGTATGTGTCTCTTGAGCGCTCAATAATCCCTACACCTGGATATAAGGTCATAAACTGTTCAAGCCTTAACATAATGTGTTCAAGCCAAACAGAACGTCTTTTAATCCCATGCAAGATATTCAAGAAGGTTTGAATATCGGTCCTTAAAATCTCGGTGTTATTCGTAACAATCCTGAAATATCCAGGCTCGCCTTCATAATCAAACCATTCCTGAAGCTCGGTCTTTGGTAAATAATCGTTCATAACACTTTCAACCGCCCAAACTGTTCCCAAGCGATTGAAAACTGTCTTAGCGTTCTTTATCAAAGCTCGCTTTACAGAAATACTGGCCTTGTAGTCATACCAAAAGATATTTCTATCGCTCGCCAGTTGGTCTAATTCCGCAACCGATAGCTTGTCTAACTGGTTAATAACTGGTAATCGGTCCATATTCTCTGACCAAGTTTGAAAGATATTATTAACCCCTTTTGCAAGCACTTTGTTTGACTTATCTTCTCGCATAAATGCTGGGCATAGCTTTATTAAATCTATGTCTTTAAGATTCATTGTTAAATAACCTCATCTGATAACTTTTCATGACGAACAATAGCCTTACCGCTCCATTGTGCGATTTGAGTTGAAGCAAGTGCTTGATAAGTTGGTGAAATGATTTCAACACGTTCAGCCCCTACTGGATTGATATCTGACTTAAGAATGTCAGCTCTTAATCTATCAGGGTTAATCGCTCTACCAATTCGTTCACTTTGCCAAGCGATATATTTATCAATCGCTCCACCATCAGCTTCAACAAACTCAACTACTGCGTTTTCTTCATCAATCGGCATATAGTAAACAAACTCAATATCGTAACTTACAGGCTCAACACCTGAAACTGTTACTCTATCGCCTAAAGGTCTAACTTCTTTAGCCGTAACCGCTGCTTCAACCTTATTCAAGATTTCTTTATCAGGGACTTTTCCGTCCTTACAAAGTACAAGGATATTAACCTCGCAAGGGTTAGGACTTGTTACCTTAACGTCCTCGATACTTGCATCAGCTGATTTTGCGTAGTATTCATAAGTTGATTCAGCGCCTGCGGTTGATTTTGAACTTTGAACAAGCTTGATTCTTTCCCTATAGCTTTCGTCACCAACTCCGTTATCCTCTTCAGGATAAGGTTCGCCATTATCACCGCCATAAGTAGCTTCTAAGTTTGTCACGTTTGACACATAAGGGATAAGGTCAACTAAAAGGTTCAACTGATTGATTGCATAACCGTTATAATCAGCTCCACCTTCAACCGCTTCAACGATTGTATCAACGTAAAGCTTGCCAGCTTCGATAATAGCGACTTCAATAGTCTGAAAATACTTCTGACTATCTGCCGTTACTTTTGTACCTGCTGGGATAACTACGTTCATTCTTTGTTCAGCCGATAGAGAGAACCTTTGTATTGCCTTAGCTTTTTGCTTTTCTAGTCTTATACAACCTTCACTTTCACCATGTGCATCTAAAACTTCACCGCTTGCATATTGCAAGAAGCGTTGTTTAAACTGCTCATTAGCTGTATTCTGATATGAAGTCAAGAAAGCGTTTTGAGCTTCTGCAAATAAACGTCTTTCATCCCCAGGATATAAAGGCTCGTTTAGTTCGTTTTCTAAACTTGCGATTGTGTTTAAGTAAATTGTTCTTGAATCCGTTGTTATTAAATCTAAATCTGCCATTATCAGCTCCTATATATTGATATCAGGCTCGATTTGCACCTTGCCTGATTCATCAATTCTTACGTTTATATCGTTAACAGTTGCTCGTTCCTCATAGTTTTCAATAAGCCATGTTGCATGGTTTTTGACCTTTGGCTCGGATGTTATAAGGTTTTCATCAATCAGCCTTGGGTCCATACCTTTAAGCCTTTGATAAGGAACTTCACCCTGAAAAGTCGCAACTAAATTAGCAACACATTGAGCAGCGTTGCCGTTTCCTGAAGATTTCATATCTATACCCCTTCTTGAAGTTTTCTAGCTTTCATTGCATCAATTTCAGCTTGCGTGATACTCAAACCGCCTTTTTTAGCTGAACTAGCTTTTGAGCTAGTGCTTTTAGATTTTGAGCTTGAACCTTTAGAGCTGACGTAACCATCACCGCTAAAGCTAAGTGAAACTTTACCAGCTAAAATTCTGCCTGTATTGTTCATTTGTGTATCGGATAATTGGACCTCATCAAGCTCAAATTGAGTATTACCTACGTTGACATTACCTAGATAGAAGTTGTCCTGTTGACCTGCAACCTTTTTAAAATCCTCGAACTCTTGCCTTGGGTCTGTACCTACAACAAAGCCAGCGTTATAAGAGATTTTAAGTTCTTCTGCTGCAATACCTTTAACAACAGTCTTTTTAACTCCGTTTGAGCTTTCCTGTTCTTCAGTTACGATTCCACAAGAGATTTCAAAGCTTTCAAGGTTTCTTAAAGAGCTTGCAGTTCTGCCGAATATTTCATTGTTCCATTGTGCCTGAATTGCCATTTAATCACCCCTTCGGAGCTGTTGTATCTGCCCCATTGTTTCCGTTGCCATGAACGTGGCCGTTTTGACTTGCTACTGCTGAAGTTGCAAGGTCCGCACAAGTTACGTTTTCAGCAACTGTTAAACCTTTTTCAGTGTTCATTTCATAAGGAATATCACCTGTCCACTCCCCATCAAAGCGCCCTACAATATAGCCTGTAAGGTCTGCAAAGGTTACAAAAACAACTTCTGTATTGATTTGCAAGTTACCCATAGAACCTCTTAAATACCAAGGAATCGTTAAAAACCTTGTAGGCATTTTAGATTCAGTATTAGGTAAGACTTTCGCTTCTCTGTATAATCCGTTTGCATCAGTTTTTCCAAAAGATGAAATTTTCCCCTTCTGCATTTTTAAACTACCGCCTTTCTGAAGAATACTTTTGACGTTGAATTAATGTAGTCTTGACGAATATGAGAAACAAAGCCGTTGCCGTTCCAAGTTTCAACCCCATCAGTAGCTATTTTCATAACAGAACCAGCGCTAAATTCCCTCATTAAAGGTAGTTTGAAAACTCCTTTTGTGAGGTTTTTATTCGCTTGTCTTAGCAAACCTTCAGCAAACCTATCAGCTTCAGCTTGACCGCTTATTGCCGTTTCAATCGTTTGAGTTAAAGCGTTCTTTAACCCACTTTTACTGGTATAATTACCAGTTAAATTACCATTAGAAACGATAACTTTTCCGTAGCCATTCTGTGAGCTATCTTTATAACTAAAGTCGCTATCAGAATTAACTTTAACCTCTTTAACTGGCTTTGCGTTTTCAAGCTTTGCTTCATCATACAGAACGAGTTTGTTGTCATATACGACAAAAGCCAAGCTTTCTAAATTGCACCTTTGTTGCAAGAACTCAAAATCAGGGATGTTAGGCTGTCTTACATAGTCATAGATTTTGTCTGAAACGTCATAGCTTTCAAACCCTAGCCCATGCCTTGAAGCAATCTCTTTAGCGAGTTGTAACAAGTGAACATTTTCCCAAGACTTATCGGTCTTATTCATTGCCGTAGGTGGTATTGAAGAAGCTCTAAGTGTCATTATTCCGTTTTCAGGAACTACTGAATCAATATACATTGCGCCAGTTTTTGCAATTCCATAGCTAACAGAAATAACATCCTCTTTTGAAGGTTTCCAACCATCCCAAAGCTTTTTAACATCATTAAACTTAATTAATAAAGTATCAGCTTGAGAGCAAGCGAACATATCATGAATACAACTTGAAACTGAAATATCTTTCGTGATATCTTTTCCGTTATACAAAATTTTCAAACCAACATCAGCAAGACCGCTTTTTATAGTTTCTTTTTTTGATTTCTTTATAGGACTTTTATATTTCGTTCCTTTAGCTGCAATCTTAACACCTTCAGCTTCATACTCTTTTAAATCAAGAGTAATCGTACCTGATAGGATAACCCCACTAGGTGAGATTTCTTCAGCGCTTAAAGCTACTCTTTCAAGCATCAGATAATCAGGACCAAATAACGAGTTTTCCAACAGTAAAGGCGCATATTTACCCAAATATGAGCGCATTGTTTTATATTCGTTAATAGGATTAATACCTACTTGTGGACTTACTTTATAAGACAAGCTGAAGCTTTGTAGTTCATGGCCTTCAATAAGCGTAGTGCTGGAAGTGCCATCTGTTTTCTTTTTGATTTTGTAACTAGCACCGAAATTTTCAAGCGCTTTAAGTTGCTTAGATGTTATTTTGAATTGTCTATCGCTCCATTGTGCTTGAATTGTCATTTCTTATCGCCTCCAAGGTGCAAGTGTTTCAGTGCTTTCTACGTCATCATAAACTGGGATTGTAAGCTTTTCCCCACCCTCAAAAACAACCTTTTGAACGTGTAAAGGATTTTGTTTCATAAGTTTATCTGCCATAAATTCATCGCCATAATAATCAAGAGCAAGGGAATCAAAAGACTCCCCAGCTGCTGCTATATGTGTTTTATAATCAACTATCTGCATTATTCACCTCTAACCAGTATATGAGCTGACATTATAGTTGCCGAAAGCTCGTCTATCCATTTCATCCACAAGTTCATCCACAATATCGTGTATATTGTGCTTAATTGCAGATACAACATCTTGTGGGTTACCGCTTCCGTTAATATCAAAATTGATAGTCAAGCCACCGATATTAACGCTCGAACCACTTGAAGAAACTCCGAGCATTTGACCTGCTTTTTCCCATATACCGATGTTTTTGTTTCTATAAGCTCTATCGAATGAGATAACCGCTTCTGTGCCAGCTTCACCAGCGATTGAAAGACCATTAGTAAAGCCACCAGTTGCAAACTTAGGAACGCTAATCATAGGGATTAAAGGAATATTAATTCCCTTACCACCTACACCTGGAACCCAATCAGGTAGTTTTATCTTATTAAAGCCTTCAATAGCTACGTTAATTAAGCCTATAAGCGCATTTAAAGGATAGAACGCATAGTTAACAACCGCACCGAATATGTTTTTAAACACGTTGACAATGCTTTTCCAAGCTTCGCCCCATTGGCCTGAAAATACGTTTGTAATGAAATTAATTAAGTTTGTGAAAATTCCGATTAAATTTTGTATTATAGGCATTACAACGTTGATTGCTTGAGTTAAAACAGAGCCAATTAATGTAGCCAAGAACCTAATTACAGGTGATAAAGCGGTCATTAATTCAATAAGCGCTGGCAATATTGCTTCCACAATCTGCATTATCGGAGGAAGTAAAGCTGTTATTATATCGCCGAAACTAGCAAAAATTTCATTGATAAGAGGAGCTAACTTCTCAACCAATTCAGCAATGACTGGTGTCAATTTTTCCATTAGGTTTGAAATAACAGGCATAAGCTCTGCCATACCATCAAAGACCGCCATTGCTACTGGTTCAAAAGCAACCTTAAATTTATTTTGCAATAAGCCCCACTTTTCAGCGAAATCAGCAGTGTCCCAGTAAGCCTTATCAATGCTTTCAGAATTACCTTGAAGGCTTTTTGTAAGCTCATCAACCGCAAGAGAACCATCACGAATAGCTGCAGCCATAGTTGAACCAGCTCTTGCACCGAATACTTCGTTAGCAAGCGCCGTAGCTTCTGCAGCCGTTCCAGCATTTTTAATTTTCTCATAGTATAACTGCATGCCGTCACTTGCGTTGATGCCTTCTTTTGCAAGTGTACCGACCGCTTTTTTCATAGCGCCAAGAACTTCAGAAGTGTTAACACCTGCTTTTTCCATTTGCCCCATTAAGGCTGAAGCTTCTTCAAAAGAATAACCCATTTCTTGAAGTTGTGGTCCGTATTGTTGCATGTTAGTCATAAGCTCGTCAAAGCCCATACCAGTTGATTGAGAAACCTTAAAGATGTAATCCATCTTATCGCCCATGTCTTTTGAATCAATGCCCCATTGCTGCATTGCTTTTGATGAACTTTCAATAGTAGTTTCTAAATCAGTTTCAAGCATAGAGCTTACTTGAAGCGCTTTCTTTGACATATCAGCCAACTCGTCACCAGTTAAGCCTAAGCGAGTGTTATAATCAGCAATAGCCTTAGCTGAATCTTCCATAGTTGCTGGAATGCTTGTATAAACATCTTTCATAGTGTCTTGCAAAGCAACTAAATCTTCACCAGTTGCACCAGTTCCAACTCTGATAGCATCATAAGCGCTATCAAATTCTGAACCGAGATTATACAAAGCTTTTCCCATATCAACAGCTGCTTTAATAGCAAGCCCTGTACCAGCGACAAAAGCTGCACCTATACCAACCGCTTTAAGGTTTAATCCGCCCAAAGACTTTTGAGCGCCTTTAATGGTTTTCTCTAAGCTAGGACTTATCGCACCTGCTAACTCAACTATTGCCGTTAATTTCTTATCTGCCATGTCTTGACCTCATTTGATTTATCTGCATTTGCGACTGTTCATGAGCTTTGTTTTCTTCTTCGATTTCCTGATTCATTAACTTGATTTCCGTAATGAATACAGAAAAGCTCATCCTTCTGATTTCTAGCTTTGAACAGTAGTATCTTCTTGAATATGCGCTGATGGCTCTTTGGATGTCTCTGAACTTTCCTCGGATGCCGTTTGTGTAAAAAAAGTACGTCCAATCCTAAATAGGTTAGGAACGTCAGAACCGCTTAATCTCTTTAAATCTGCTATATCAATTTCAGGATTAAGTTTAATAATCGCTTGCATACCTGCGTAAAGGTGAAGCTCTGTGTCGAACTCAACAAGCTTCATTGAAGCATCCATATTGTTATGAGCCTTTGCTCTGTTTTCGTGAGCAATCAAAATATCATCAACGTCTAAATCAAGTGTATAGTTCAATTCTCTTAAACTCTTACCATTTACCAATAAAGGTTTTGATAATTTTAAAACTTCTTTACTCATTTCTTACCCCTTTCATTTCTCTTTTTTTTTCAACAGGTGGACAAGTTGGAATAAAAACTCCAAACCTCATTTGCCCCCTTTAAAAATAAGGAGGGTTTCCCCTCCCTACTTCGTTATAACAAGCTTTTGATTCCTTTAGCGTAATCTTTGCCGTTGATTTTGTATTGACCTTTTAATTTGTCAACCAAAATATACTCTTTTCCGTTTACATAAAGTTGGAAACGAGTTACTGCAATAGGAATAGCGCCTTCGTAGTTTTCGCCTGGAGCAATATCGCCACCTGGGAAAGTAACTTTAGGAATACCTGTGATAAATGCTTTGCAGCCTTCGTTCTTTTGAGTGCCGTCTGTTTTAACAACAGATTGAGCCCATCTGAACTCGAATTTACGAGATTCAGGAACGATAAGCTTTAAGAAGCCTTTATCCATACCAACCTTAGTAACTGAAGCTTCCATAGCTTCAATTAAAGGAAGTGGGATTTCGATTTCACCCATTGCGTTAAATGTTTGTGTTTTTGGTGTAACTTCAGGAAGTGAAATGGTTACATCTTCAGCAACAAGTACACCTTCAACATAAGCTGTTGTGCCTAAGATTGTGCCTTTTTTATCTAGTGCCATATTCTAAACCTCCTCTACCAAACTAGCTAAACCAGCATCAGTGTAATAAACTGTGCCTGTTAGAGATTTAGCTCTTGGTGTTACTGTTACAGGTAAGTCAAATTTGAAATCACCATTAATCATATCGCCTGTGCTGTTTTCACTAGCTAAGAATAGGATTTCTGAACCAGGTAATAAAGCACCGATAGCAATTAAGCCATCAAGCACTTCTTGTTCTTCGTTCAAAATGCTATCTTTCATTTGTAGATTGAATGGTTTATCAATCTTGCTTGCTTGACGTCTTTGGAAGCCGTTCATACAATGGAACAACATTCTCACATAATGAGCATCAATAGCTCTTACATCAATGTCTTTACCGAATTTGTATTTAGCAGTATGACCGCCCCAAAGTACCCAAGAGCCACCCCAGTAAACAATAGTTGAAATACCATAAGCGTTAAGCTCTGCTGTAGCTGTTACTTGGTCGAAGCCTTGATTTTTAGAGTCAGCTCCGAAGTATTGTTTTGTAACTGGGATTTCTTTATTTGAGCAAGATTCCATAGGGATTGAATCGTTCTCTTGGTCAGCTCTCATAAACTCAACGATTGCAAGTGTAGAAGCGTGATAAACTCTTTCAGTTGCGTTATCGTAAGCCATAGGCCAGAAGATTTCAGAACGTTCTGAATCGTAGCCGTTTGTGTCTCGCCAGTTTCTAGCTTTAACAAAAGTATCAACTGCTGTTTCACCATCTTTAACTGGGATATCAGCTACAAAGAAAGCTTGCCAGTGGCCATTAATTCCGTTACAGAATGTAGCCATAGCGTTATAAACCTTCTTGTTAGTGTTGAACTTCAAGCAAGAAACAAGGTTTGCAACTTGGTTTTCTTTAGTGTAAAGCAATGAAACTGCTTTTAAACCAGTGAAAACACCATCAACCTCAGCGCCGATAATATCATCTTCAGTAACTGCTGCTGTGTCAACTTCGTAGTAAGAGCCTGAAACTTGGCCTTCAATAGGAGTTTCACCAATAGAAGTTAAGATAACTTTTCCGCTTGTGAAGTTATAAGCTACTGTGAAGTCAACGTCTTGCACTTTTTCAGCAAGAACGATTGTATCAAGAATAACAGTATCGCTAACAAATTCAGCAACACCATTTGTGAATGACACGTTAAATTCAGTAGCTTCAGCTTTTTTATGCTTATCAGGGTCTAACACGTTAACAACATAAATAGGACCGATATTGCCTAGTTTGTTGTCAAAATGAGCACCGATAGCTTCGCATAAAGTGAAATTATCCCAAGCTTTTGAGTAGCCGATTGTTTTTTGAGCGTTCAAAAAGTTTGAGAGTTTAACTGGAGTGTTAATAATTTCATTTTCTGCATAGTTTTTAATTAAGTTAACAGGCGCTAAACCTACATAAACTGGGACAGTTCCTGCTTGGATTGCACTTTGCGCAACGGAATCGCCCAGCAAGGCAAAAGCACCATGCTGATAACTATTAGCCATTTTTTATATTTCCTCCGTTATAGTAGTTCTCTGATTTGTGCTTTAGATGATGGGATTCCGTATTCAACCGAAAAGGTCATCCAAGCAAAATAATATGGATAAAAATTAGGGATTTGTCCTGAATCTGAAATAGGACCGAAGCGGATGCCGTTCTCTTTGATGACTCTGATATCATCAATTAGCTCAACGTTTCTAAGTCGCTCTGCTATGTAGTCGATGAAGTTCCAAACATCCCTCCAGCCTTCAGTGTTTATCTTAAAGTTGCCTTCTGTATGTTCGCCAGGGTTGAACGTAGCAAATTGCAAGCGGAGGTTTAATACTCCGCTCGCACTTGCCATGCTTTCATTACCTTCATCGAATTGAATACAAACAGAAGGAACTCTATTCGCTTCACCGATAAGCTCTTTTGGTGGTACATACAAAATGAACACGTTAGGATTAACGAGTTTATAAGGATATGTAGCATCCACGTTCTCATCATCAGCCTGTTTGAACTTGAATTGAGGGCATATTTCAGCTTCTAGCCAAGCTTTTATTTTGTCTAGTTGTTTAACTACTGCCATATCTACCCCCTAGTAAACATTCTGTGATAGCGCTATTTCAGCCATTCCGAAATTAACTTTCCAATCTTCAATCTTGTAAGGCTTGTGGTCGATAATCAAAATACCGCCTTTTTTCTTTTCAGGTAAGTCATCGACTTTCGCAAAAAGTAAAAGTGAACATTCATCAATGCCGATTTCAGCCGTTCCTTGCCTTGTTTTCAAGCTATCGTTGTCTATTACACAAAAGACTTCTTTACCATCAATAATGTGTAGTTCAGCGAAGTCATCTAAAGCCAAGAACACAAGATTTATATCGTTTGCCATTTCGTCTTTTAAGGTCATTTATTCCACCACTCCGTCATCATTACCTAAATCAGGTGCATCATCTTCAGCTTCAACAATTTCGCTTTCATCAGGGCCTTCTACTGGTTCACCTTCAGCGATTTCATCTGCAAGTTTGTCGATTAATTCTTTAACTTGTGCTTTAGATTTAAGAGGTTTTAAATCCTCATCAGTTGCGCCTAATTTTTTAGCAGTTTCTTTTAGTTCTGCTAAAGAACTATTGTCTGTATAAAGCTCACCTGAAGGTGCTTCATCTTCAGCTTCAACTTTTACATATTCAGCAACACCTAATTTAACAAGTCTTGCTTCTTCTGCTTTGTCGCATTCAAAAGGCGCATCTTTTGAAGATTTAGGAATGATAGAATTTCCCTGTTTATATCCATAATAACCTTTGATTATTTTAATCATTGTTTTTACTCCTTTTATTAGTTACCGATTAAAGAACAACTGCTTTAATGAATGCGTTTTTGTGTCTTGGTTGAACAAGAGGAGCGCTTCTTAAAGCAACTTCTCTAACTTGGCCGTTAACTTCATGTAATGGAACACGTTTTTCAGCGTGAGTTCTAGGCATAGATTCACCAAAGTTAATTTGTGAAATAGCGCCATAGTTAGTTACACCACAATTAGGAGCTGTTACGATAATAGTTTTTGGGTCAATATATGGTGTATCTACACCTTTTTCATCTTCATAAGTTGCATCATATTGGATGAAGTTCATCTTACGACCTTTGCAGTTGATAACACCTAAGAAAGTTGCTTCAGGATAGTTTTCTGTTGGGTCAACTACACCGATGTTGAAGTTTCTGTTATCAAGAAGTTTTTGAACTTTCTCATTGTTTAAGAAAGCGTCAGCTGCTTCTGTACCAAGGATAACATCAGTAGCTGGTAAACCTCTCTTAGTTAAAATTTTTGCAATAGCTGCAACTTCGCTAATGATATCTGCATCAGCTGCGTTCCATTTAACTGAAGAAGTGTAAACAGCTTCGTTTACACCATTGAAGTATTCAATCTTTTTAGTGTTGATAAGTTTGTTATCATCACCATAGTGATTCATTGTTAAAGCGTTTTCTTGAAGAACTTGAGCGCACATTTGCTCTTGACGTCTAACAATCATTTCATCCATTTCAGTTAAGTCATCAGCGGTGATTTTAACTGCTCTTTCTTCAGGAGTTAATTCACCATATAATGCTTCACCAAAACCTTTTTCAGTTAAGTTGTCGATTGTTAAAGCTCTTTTTGGAGCAATTAAAGCTGGTTTGTAAGCGTTAGCTTCGTAACCATCACGTCTTACAACTTTACCGCCAACTTCAGGTGATACGAATGGAGCAAGTTTTTGATTGCCATCTTTGTATTCAACTAAAACTTGAGCTGTTGTAAATACTGTTCCATCAGGGAAGTATCTATTTTGTAAGAAAGTGTTAGGTGCTTTTTGTTGTTTGTATGCAGCTAACAATACTGCTGTATCTGTATAATTTAATGCCATTTGTAATCCTCCTTATAGTGATTCAGATAAAATGATGTTACGTGTTCTAAAATCGTCTTTGTCTTTAGCAGTGATAGTGTAATCAGCTTTTACGATAAGAGCATCTGCGTTGAAATGACCTTCTCTGTAAGCTACTGCTACTGCTTCAGCTGTTGCGTCAACGTCTTTTGCTAAAATGTATGATGCTGTTGCATCTGCTGTTCCTAAGATTACAGCCTTACCAGCTGCATTAACTGCAAGAGCTGTTCCTCTTTTTAATACACCTTGTCCAGCTGCTACTGTTACATGACAAGCGTTTGTTGTGTAAGCTGAATTGATAAGATTATCAGGTGTTACTTCAGCTACTAATTTGTTTAATTGTTCAGCCATTATTTACCCTCCTTAGCCTTGTTCAATTTTGAGTACATTGCATTTACCAAGTTTTCTACTTGTGATTCTGTTAGATTTTCTTCGTCAACGATTTCAGCTGCTTGCACTGATTCAACTTCGTTAACTTTGCTTGCTTCTGAATCCGCTTTTAAATCTTCAAGAGCTTCATTTGCTTTTTCTGCTTCTCTTTGTTGCATTCTCAAAGCAAGCTCTTTAGCATCGCAAACATTTGTGAACTTAGCTTCTTGAACTAGGTCCGCATCAACTGTGCCTGCGATAGCTTCAATCTCTTGGATTCTTTGTCTTTCAGCTTCGATAGCTGAATTAACAACCTCTTGGTTGTCTACTTCTACAACTTCTTCTTTTGGTTCTTCTTCACCTTCAGCTTCTTTTACTTCGTCTACTTTTTCTTCAACGATTTCTTCGGCTGCTGGTTCTTCTTTAACCTCCTCCTTGATTTCCGCTTCTTCCTTAACTTCTTCAATAACTTCTTCTTCAGCTTCGTTTTTGAAGATTGCAGAAATAGCGTTAATCAATTTGTCTTTTAGACTTTCTTTTGACATGCCGTTTCCTCCTAGGTTTGTCTTGTCATTTGACTTGTTTATAAAATCATCAGGGATGTTTAACCTGCTGATATCGTGGTCAATGCCGTTAATCTTCATTGTGGTTTTATTAACTAATTGATATTTAGATTCCTCGTCATCAAGCAAAGTATTAGCAAAGCCATACTCAATAGCTTGCTCGCCAGTCATCCAAGTTTCATTTTTCATAAGATTTAAACATTGAGCTTCTGACATACCAGTTTTCTTTGCGTAAACCGCTGCGCTTGCTTTGTCATAAGCATTATTGCCGTTGATAACTTTGTTAAGAGCATCTGTATTGTAGTAACCAATTAGCAAGCTCATAACTTTATGGCACATCATCAAAGAGCCTGGATAAACTTGAACGTCATCACAAGCACTTGCAATCGTAAAGGCTGCACTTGCAGCGATGCCATCAATTACGCAAGTGATATGTTTATTCATTCCCTTTAATAGATTGTGAATTGTTAAGCCTACAGTCGCATCACCACCATAAGAGTTTAGATGGATTTCAAGTCTTGAACAGTCTTTCAATTCTTCTAAAGTGTTCTTTACGTCATTTAGTGTGATGAAATTACCTTCCATAGGTTTACCAGTGAACCAATCTACAGGGATTTCTTCGTAAACATCACCATACATCTCGATTTTCCCCACGTTATTATCTAACAGGGCCGAGTTAATAAAATGTCTATGTTCCACTGTTTTCCTCCTGTGCTTCTTGGCTAGGCACTTGAGCTGGTGCTTCAGGGATAGTAATCTCTTTTAGCTTTTCATTTTCTAGCTTTAAAGCATTTATGTTTTTGTCGTATTCTGAACCATTAAGTTTGATTGCTGAATCAGTTCTTGAGCTGAAGCCGTTTTCACACATCATTACTTCTGCTTGAATTTCCTTAGTAGGGTCCAACATTCCTTGAGGTGGTCCGTTAAAGTTAGCACCTAACCAAGCCATGCGCTTAATTGGATCATCAAAAAAGCCAGGTGCTTTTAATCTTCCCCTGGCTACTGCTTCATGTATAAAGACTTCATAAATTGGTCGACACCAATCAGCGACAAACCATTCTCGGCGCATCTTAACTGACTTCCAAAATTCAAGAAGTGCAGCCCTTGAAGCTGAATAACTTGAATTGAATTGTTTTAATAATATTTCCTTCGGTATTTCTAAAGATGCACCAATTTGAACCGCCACCGCTTCAACAAAAGATGAGAAACCGCCTGCTGGTCGTTTAGGGTCCGCAAAAGTTACATCCTCACCAGGCTTCATAACGATTACATTACCAGCGCCCATTTCGTATTCAGTATCATCAGTTTCAATAGGTTCTTCGCCATTACTTACCTCGTTAATAGGCATTTCATCCGTTCTTGCTTCGGTCTTAATAAAAGCAGCGAACAAGCTCTCAACTACTGCAGCCGTCAATTCTGAATCTGTATAACGTCTGATTTGTAATATCATTTCAATAACTGGAGCTATAAAAGGAACTCCTCTGTATTGGCATGGTCTTTCAACGTCGCAAAGTGTATGTATTACATTAGGTAATCCAGTTTTCTTGCCGTAAACTTCAACCCTTTGCCACTTTGTAGATTCAGCGTTAGCTTCCCAAGGATAATTATTTCTGATATGGAAAGCTACTACTTTCCCAACTTTATTAACCTCTACTCCGTTATAGATACGATTGTTACTTGTTGAATTTTTTCCATCTGTTGAAAGAGCTATCGCAGAATTTCCTGTTGGAGTTGCAACCCTATCAGCTTCAACTAGATTAAGCCTTAAAGAATAAGGCATTAATTTAGTTACTGCTTCTTCATCCCTTTGTAAAAGAGTAAATACATCACCATTCATTAATGAGCTATAAAAAGCCAACTGTTGCATTTTATAATAATCATTCATTCCGATAGCATCGCAATGATTCTTATTTTCAGCCCATATAGTAAATTCTCTTTCAGCTCTGTCTTGCCACGCTTTAGCTTCTTCAGCCGTTAAACCTAGAATGTCTTTGTCAATAGCTGGTTTAGGAAGCAAGCCCAAACCTATGACGTTTGTCCTAGTTGTTTTTAAAGCAGATGTCGCAAGCCCTCCTGATATAGCAAGGATTCTCGAGCGCTGTCTTAAGGTATCAAGGTTATAATTAATATCTTCATTCGGTGAGCCTGACTTAGCAGTAAAGCCTTTCAAAGCTTTGCGTGTATGACTTGCACCGACTTCTGAATAACCTTTATTTATTCTTGAAGTTCTATGTTTATTCTTAGCCATTTCTACCCTCGTTAATTTGTAATAACTTCCCTACACCGTAGGGGAAAAGGAGCAAAAAACCCTACGGTCCTAAAAGCGAGGAATAATTCCCACGCATTTACGAGATTTGTTTCCAGTTAATAACCCTTCAAGCTCCTCTATTTCCGCTTCAAGTTCTTTGATTGCCGACCTTATTTGAGCTAAGTCAGTGTTATAGCGAGCTAGGCTTCTTGAACCTATGCCGTAACTCTGAACTCCACCAGTCAACATCTTTTCTTCTTGGTCATAATACAATTTAAGCCTTGCTTTTTTTCGGTCTAGCTCGGCTTGGTATTTTTCTTTTTTAGTCATGTCAACCTACCATTCTGAATTAAATGTATTCATTGATTTATTGCGTTTAGGTCTTGCTTGTTGCATAGGCTTAGGCGCTTGTGGTTTAGGGTTTTTAAGCCTTGCAAAAATGCTATCAAGGTCAGGATTCCAAACCCTGAAAGCTGCTAGAGCATAGTTTCTGCAATCTAAAGGCTCGTTCCTTTGATGACCAGGTATCTTTTCCCACGTCCATCTGTTGCCAGTCTTAGTTTTTGAAAGCACCAATTTTTCTGAAAGCAAGCCATTAAAATAATAATGGTCGTAACCTCTGCCTTCATTGTTTGGGAAATGACAAAAACTAGGACCAGGAGTTTCAACTTTCAAGTTGCTCATTATAGCAGCCTTACCAGCATCAACACCTAGAACATAAAGCCAAGCCATGCGCTTACTATTGCCGTTAATAACTACCTTAGAAGGCTTTGTTGAAATATAAGGGATGTTTTCGCCACCCTTACCTTTTATTGCAAAGACTCGCTTAGCTTGTCTTAATCGGCATTGCTCATAAATTTCCTGTGTAAAGTGTCCGCCTGAATCTACAAAGGTCATATTGATTTTTAAGCCTTGGCCATTCTTGAACTTATAAACCCTGTCAATAATTTCATCGAATTGATGCCATACTTCAGGGCTATCAGGTCTGCCTAAGATATAACCTTTATAAATTCCCCAAGTTTCCTTAAAGAAGCCATGACCTACAACCTCATACTCTAATCGGTCATCTTGGGTATCAACTCCACAAGTTAAAGCTAAGCAACCTTCAGGAAGCTCCGCTTCATACTCCTCACGTCTTGCAAGCATATCATCCTCTTGCATTAAATCGCCCCTATCCTCCCAAAGCTCACCAAGTAAAGTATTGAATACTACTTGCAACTTTTGAGGGTCATCTTTAGCTTGTAGGAAAGCCAAGATAATTTCTTCCCACGATTTCCAAGGGCTCGCAAAAGTATTAAGCCAAAAGGACCTTACCCCTTGCTCATAAGCATCAGGGTTTTCTGCAATCCATTTAGCTGGTTGTTTCCTCATTGTTTCTTCGGTTGAGATTACTCCACAATGAGGACACGCAAAACCGATATTTGAAACCTTGTAGAATTTTTTATTGTTTATAATTTTGGATTCAGATTGAAATCTGATTTTATCCCAAACTATATTCGTATATTCGCCACATTCAGGGCATTGGTGACACCAGCGCTCTTGTGTGCCTAACAAAAAAGAAGTTTCAATAGCACTCGAACCTTTTATTGTAGGAGTTGAAACTTCAATTGATTTTGCATTATAGAAGGTAGTTTGTCTTGCTTTCAAGAGTTCCCAAGGGTCACCTTCTGCCCCTGCTGACTTCGCCCATCTATCACGCTCGTCACCGATTATATATCTTGCTGGAGTAGAAGCTAAAGCTGAAGGGCTTTCGCTTCCTGTTATTGTTAACATACCTCCAGGAAAGGACTTTTGAAGAATAGTGTTACCACTGTTTCTACTCTTTACGTTATAGACTTTAGACTTCAAGACCTTACTATCTCTAATCATTGTCGAGATTCTTTGTCTTGAAAATTTCCTCGCTGCATCTAGGTTAGGTTGAACATACATAACCGAACCAGGAGCTTGGTCAATTATATAGCCTATTGCGTTAAGTTCTAATTCTGATTTCCCTACCTGTGAACCAGCAACCATTACAATATCTTTGACCTTTGGGTCTGTAAAAGCTTTCATTGGTTCTCTTAAGTAAGGAGTTCTTTCAGTCCTCCAAGGCCCAGGCTCTGCTGAACTTTCAGGACTTAATCTTCTGTATTTATCCGCCCACTCATCAAGCGTTAACTTTTCAGGTGGTTTATAAAATTGTAATGCTGAATGTGCTACTCGGTTTAATTCTTTAACGATTTGCGAAGGGCTTTTATAATCATTCTTCAACTTCTTCTTCGTCATTGTTCACACTCCGACCATTACGCTCTGCAACACGTTTCTTATAGAACTCAACTGTAAATTCGTATTCGGCCAACTGTTCTAAAATCTCAAATACAACTTCTTCAATCGTTTCTGAACGTTCTGCTGCTGTCTTTGCATTCGCTAAGTCCATTGCTAATCTACCAGGCAAACCAAGTAACAAAGCTTTTGTAGTAGAAGCTAATTCTTCAATAAATGCTTGCACATCTTCAGCCCTTAATAATTCAGCTTTTAATTCTTTTAAATCTAATAGCGCAATTTCAGCCTTTACTTCTTTTAATCTGATATCAGCATCCAAGCGCTTCTGCTCTTGTTCCTCTGTTGCCTTTGAACGATTACCAACCAACTCTTGCAAATAGTAAATATAAGCAATCATTGTCTTTGGTAAATTAAATTGATAACCTTCTTTTGTTTTCGCAACATAAGGTAAAATCTTTTGTTTAGCTAGTTTCTGTATTGAACTTTCATCACGTTTAAAAAGATTAGCTACATACTTTGTGTTAACTAACTG
>CALEIS010000100.1 GCA_937877675.1 uncultured Clostridia bacterium
TCAATAATACAGTTACCAGCCATATTAACACCCATATCAGTAGGTGATTTGTATGGTGATTCACCATAGATTTCTTCAAAAATTGTGTTGAGCACAGGGAAATTCTCAACGTCACGATTATAGTTAACAGTAGTAACACCGTAAGCCTCAAGGTGGAATGGGTCAATCATATTAACGTCATTAAGGTCGGCTGTTGCTGCTTCATAAGCAAGGTTTACAGGGTGTTTAAGTGATAAATTCCAAATAGGGAATGTTTCAAACTTAGCGTATCCTGCTTTAATTCCACGTTTATGCTCGTGATAAAGCTGAGAAAGACAAACAGCCATTTTGCCACTACCAGGACCAGGTGCTGTAATAACAACAAGTGGGTGAGTTGTTTCAATATAATCGTTCTTACCATATCCGTCATCACTAACGATTAACTGAACATCAAGTGGATAATTTTCAATAGGGTAGTGACGATAAACATTGATGCCAAGGCTCTGGAGTTTTTGCTCAAAAGCAAGAACAGAAGGCTGAGTTGAATACTGAGTAAGTACAACACCACCAACAAAAAGACCGAAATCGTGATAAATGTCAATCAAACGAAGCACATCAAGGTCATATGTTATACCAAGGTCACTACGAATTTTATTCTTTTCAATGTCTTTAGCACAGATTGCAATAATGATTTCAGCATCATCCTTAAGTTGAAGAAGCATCTTCATTTTACTATCTGGTTTAAAGCCGGGGAGTACTCTTGCAGCATGGTAGTCGTCAAAAATCTTGCCACCAAATTCAAGATAGAGTTTACCACCGAATTTGCTTATTCTTTCTTTAATATGTTCCGACTGTAATCGAAGATATTTGTCGTTATCAAATCCTAATTTACGCATATTTTTTCACCTGAGTTTTTATATAAATGCTATTTGTTTTCTGTTGTTTATTCAACAGTACTTTCAGCTACTTGTTCTACAATTAATTTATCTTCTGTTTTCTTTTTAGAATTAATCCAATCCAAAGAAATTGCATACAAAGCAGATGCGATTGGAACACCTAAAAGAACACCTAATAATCCACCAATATTACCACCGACGATAACGGAAACCAAAACAAGAATTCCTGGGATACCAACAGATTTTCCAACAACTTTTGGATAAATAATATTGTTATCAACCGTCTGTAATACAAGTATGAAAATAAGGAAGAAAAGCGCCTTTAAGGGGCTTTCCATCAATATGATAAAGCAACCTACAAATTCACCAATAAGTGGACCGATAACAGGAATAAGTGCAGTAACGCCAATGATTACAGAAATAACTGCGGCATTTGGGAATTTAAAGATGCTCATGCCAATAAAACAGAGTATTCCCAATACAAAGGCATCTGTAAACTGTCCACTAACGAAACTTGAAAAAGATGAAGAAGTGATTTGACAAACACGACAAGATTTGTCAAATACCTTTTGTGGTAACAATGCACTGAAAAGTTTCTTGGCAAAGAGAAGGATTCTTTCTTTTTCTGCTAACATATAAATAGAAACAATCAATCCAAGGAAGAAATTCACAAGACCAGAAATAACAGATGATGTAACACTCATTGTCAAATTCATCAAGGTGTTTGTGTGTTCAGTTGTAAGGTATTTATCAACTAATGTCTTTACCCTATCAAAATTGATATTTAACATTTCGGTATTAAAATCAAGTTCATATCTTGTAACTATGCCATCAATCCAAGCAATAATGGATTTGTAATACTGTGGTATCTTTTCAACAATGAGAGTAACAGAATCCTTTAATTGTGGAATGATTATGAAAAGCAATAATACTATCAAACCAATAGAAAGAATCAGTGTAGAAATAAGTGAAATAGGACGAACAAGTTTTCTTATAATTTTCTTGTTGCTTTTTTTCATAAAACCTAAAAATTTGTTCTCTATTATGCTCATTGGAATGTTAAGTATAAAAGCAATCGCAAACGCAACAATGACAGGTGCGAAAATTTTAAGAACAGTGTTCCATGCACTTATAACAACAGAGAGATTTTGAGATGCCACTAAAAGAAAAATACCGAATGTTATAATGCCAAGAATGATTTTTACATTTTTCTTTGAGAGTTCCATATTTTCACCTTTTTTCTAATTATTATACAAGGATTGAGATTAAAACATAAACACAATTATTATAAACGATTTAAAAAACAAATTCAAGTGATTAAAGTAAGTAAATAAAAAAGAGATGAGAGAAAAAACTCTCATCTCTTTGGTTGTTTTGTATAAAATTATAAAAGGTCATCAAAAAGGTAAATGTTTTTGCTTTCTGCTTTAAGTTCACCATTTTGAATTTTCTTAATTACCTCTACGATACGGTCGTTAATAGGTGTCTTAACATTATACTTTTTACCAAAATCACAAACAACACCATTGATTGCGTCAACTTCGCAAGGTTTACCTTTTTTTAGGTCCTGAAGCATTGATGGCTCAATATCTCTGTGCTTTTTAAGAGCGATAGGAAGTAAGAAGCAACCGAATGCTCTCTTCAATGCACCCTTCCAATAGAAAAGGCTAACAATATTTTTACCCTGAACAGGTGCAAATTGGACACCTGAAGCATGACCAACATCAATGATTTCTTTCATACAACGGATTGCAACCTTCTGACCTGCCTTGTTTTCAGTAACATCACCGAAAACTCCACCAACAACTGTACCAAGACCTGAGAAGGTAGAGTTGATAAGTAACTTTGACCAACGAGCACCCATAAGGTTTTCTTCTTCGTGAACAGGACACATCATTTCAAGTAGAGCCTTAACTTTATTGAACTGTGCATCTGTAATACCTTCCATTTTACCCATGTGGAAAGAAAGAGAATCCTTGTCACTAGTGAGTTCACAAACGCCAGGTTCAATAAGTGCTGCACCCCATTCAACAGCACAACCCATTGTGTGTTCAGTGCCGATAATTTCAGCAATACCAGGTTCAGGAATACCATTCTGAAGAGTTACAACTACACCGTCATCAGTAAGATAATCTTTAAGCATTGTTACAACTTCTTTATTGAATAACTGTTTTGTGAGAAGGACAATAACATCATATTTGCCTTCCATCATATCAGGTGTAATCGCCTTAACAGGTACTACCATATCAACTGTACCTATAATCTTTGCTCCTTTTGTGTTAAGTGCTTCAACATGAGCCTTATTTCTGTTAATAAGGTCAACTTCACCACCATTTTTTGTAATAAAAGCACCGAGTACAGTACCGAGTGACCCTGCACCATAAATAGCATATCTTGCCATAAGAAAGAACCCCTTTTGTACTTGTTATTTTTTTATCAAAGTAATTATATACTTTTTTGTTGAGAAATTCAATAGTAAAACAAAAATAGGGGACAGCAAGTTAACCTGCTGTCCCATTTTTGGTTACATAATTATTCTTACAATTAAAATAATTGCATTTACAAAGTTTTTAAAGAGATATACGATGTTGGATAAAATGTAGGGTTCCTCAAAAGTCCATTCATCGGGTTTAATGAAAAGGTCTGTAAGATAAGGAGCATCTTCGCTTGGCTCAAGGAATGCCTTTGTTTTCATTTTAACATTCATAATGTTTCGACATGCCTCACGCAAAGCATTACCAAAACCAATAGGGTCATTGTAGTATGCTTTTTTCATTTCAATTACATGTGATGGCATACTGATAAGCCACAAGCCTGTGAGCATAGTGTCGTTACCATTGTAAACACCTACAACAGGACTCATATAACCTGAACCTGTCATATTGCTTGAAAAGTCAGAAATAACATATCCCTCATAGCCCCATTCAGTTCTTAAAAGGCCATTGAGAAGTTCAAAACATCCGCCACACCAATCTGTACCTAATCTGTTATAAGCAGACATAACACCATCTGCTCCTGCTGTTTTAATTGGAATTTCAAAGGCTTTAAGATAAATTTCACGCATTGTCTGTTCATCAGCCCATGTGAAAATACCATTACGATGAGATTCTTGGTCATTTAATACAAAATGTTTTATAGTTGTAATAAGTCCCTTGGATTTAGCCCCAGCGATAATACCTGATGCCATTCGAGCCGAGATAATAGGGTCCTCAGAGAAATACTCAAAGTTTCTTCCACCCATTGGGTTTCTGTGAATGTTTGCACCGGGAGCATACCAAATATCTGTATCCATAGCATCTGCCTCAATACCTGCGCTTTCACCCATTTTGTAAGCGAGGTCATCGTTCCATGTACAAGCAATAGCAGTAGCACAAGGGTATGCAGTACCACAATCAAAATATGTCTGACCATGAGCACCCTTAACGCAGGAAGGACCATCATTGTCATAGGTTTTTGGAACACCAAGTCTATCAATGCCCTGTGTTTCATAGCCACTGTGTGCTACAAGAGTAATCATTTCGTCAAGAGTTAACTGGTCAAGGAATTTATCCATAAGTTCAGGGTTTTCATAAACATCCTGCAGCATAATTGGTGTTTCGTATTCAACTCCCATTTTAGGTGCTTCACCAACAAGAGTAGGTTCAGGAATTCTGTCAGGATTTAAAATTTCATCAGTAGCAGTTAGCTGTCTTGCAACAGGATAAGTACTATCAAAATCATTTCTTGAAAGAATTGTGAAACCTGAATATGCGAAATCGAAAAGATTTTTGATTTCGTTTCCTGAAACAGTATCATATTTAACTACAACATCTTTTTCAACTGTGTATGTAAAAGAATCGATATGCTCACGGACATTTTCACCGAGAATAATCTCATAGTCACCCTTTTCAAGTACCCATGCCTCAAGGTTATCTTTGTCGTAAGACATCATATCGCTAATTTTAAATTCAACTGATAATGTTTCGCTCTTTCCAGGCGCTAACATATCTGTCTTTTCATATCCTGCAAGGCAGATTGCACTTTTTTCAATTCCACCGTCATAGTAGGGGGCACTGTAATAGATTTGAACTGTTTCCTTACCGCTGACATCTCCGATGTTTGTTACTTTTACATCAACAGTTATGGTTTCATCGTCATAATTATATGAAACAAGTTCTTTTTTGAATTTTGTATAGGAAAGTCCGTATCCAAATGGATATTGAACCTTGTCTTTTGCAAAAGTTTCAAAGTAGCGATAGCCTACATAAATACCTTCAAGATATTCAACATAATGTCCGCCACCTTCATATTCATAGGAGCCAAAGCTCTGGCTTGAAGGGTGGTCTTCTACGTTGTAGGCAATTGTATCAGTAAGTCTGCCTGATGGGTTAACCTCACCTGTGAGCATTTTTGCAACAGCTCTCATACCAAATTCGCCAGGAATCCAAATGATTGCAGCGGATTTTATGCTGTCATATTCCTCGAGCCAACCCATTTCCATCACATTACCAATATTGAAAAGAACAATAACATTTTCAAAGTTAGATGTA
Source organism: uncultured Clostridia bacterium (assembly GCA_937877675.1). GTDB lineage: Bacteria > Bacillota > Clostridia > Oscillospirales > Acutalibacteraceae > Fimenecus. Next base: position 5,405 of record CALEIS010000100.1, read on the forward strand.
ACTTTTTCCACGAGTTTTAATTCTTCTTCACCAAGTCTTAAAACCTCTGGGGAAAGGTCAGAGTTTTCTGCACTTGTACGGCTTATCATAATTATTGCAGTATCAGAGAAAGCCACTGCATTATTAATAATTTCATCAGTAAGCTTTTCACAAGCCATTTCTTCAAGAGAATTTTTTGCAAGAGCTAATTGAAGAAGGTTATTAATAACGGTGTTTCCTGTTTTGGGCATCTCATTTCCGCTACATTCTTCTTCATAAAGTGCACGAAGTTCAGGGTTGTAGTTAATGCCATATTCATCAAGCGCTTCGTAAAATGTTACAGGGTCATCAGTTGTAATAGCACCTGAACCAGCACCACCTAAAAATGGAACAACTGAACCTGCACCGAAGATGTTTACCTTTTTGTCACCAAGGGGTAGAACATTATCTTCATTTTTAAGAAGCACAATACCTTCTTCCTCCAGTTCAACTGCAACCTGACTTGACATCTCGATTACATCAGCGGGAACATTACCACTTACTGCAAAGGTGGATATAGGAAGGCAGGAGAGTAACATTATAGTTACTAATAAGATAGAAATTAATTTTTTACACTTTTTCATAAATTTTATCCCCTTATGTGGTCTTGAACCACAATATTTATGAAACCATTATAACCATATATAAATATAAATGACAATAGGAAATCAACATAATGTACAGATATTTATAAAGTGACGAAAAAAGAGGGTAGTGACTACCCTCTGATTTATCATTCTATATCTCTGCCTCGTAAATTCCAATACATTCTCTGCCTGTAAGATTATTTGAAACATTTCTTGCGTTGAAATAAAGTTTTAATTTACCATTGTAATAAGTTAAGCAACACGCATATACATATTGTTTCATCCAAGTATTGTTACCTTGCATTTGTGGTACTAAAAATGGCTTTACAAACTCGAAATTCACACCGTCGTCAGATTTTAAAAGCATAATTGCTGAATGACTTTTCCCATTTTCCTCAAATAGACCATTTTGTAATCCAATATAACAATCTTTGAGTTTATATACTTTTAAACAACCTGAACAAAGATTGAGATAATGAATGTCTTTATCAGGACTTATAATAGGCATTTCTCTTGATACATAGCCATTTGTAATGTTTTGACTTTCAGCAAAACTGATGTGAGTAGGTTCACAGAACCCACAGTCCTTAATAAATGTCTGCCCACAGGAATAATACATGCGATATTTGTCATCAATATTCATTAAAAAAGGATTTGAAATTGCAATACCATACTTACATTCTTCAAAATCACGAGTTTTACCAATTACTAAAAATGGCTTTGACCAATCTTTGAGATTTTTTGATGTCATACAGTAAATTTCCGATTTCCATTTTGCACCCACAAGACTTAAAAGGTTAAAAATAACGGGTCTTGTTCTCTCGTAAAAAAGGTAATATGTACCATCAATATAGTTAATATTAGGTCGCATAGCACGATTAGTAATTTTACCCATGTTTTTGAAATCAATTCCGTTATCACTTTCATATCTGTAAACACCAAAGAAAGTATGACAGAAAAGATGCCATTTACCATCGTGTGACACATCAGGAGTAAGCACACTTGGGTCAGCAATAACAAAACTATCCAATGGATTTTTAAGTATGGGATTTCCATTGTAAAGCTTAAATTCAGCATTGTTAAATTGTTCAAATGTTAGGTTTTTCATATATTAAAATTCCTTATTTGACACAATAAATGTCATTCTTTCCTGAATACTGTTACCACCGTGACCAGTACCAATTCCACCATGGTCGGAAGTTATAATAATCAGCCAATCTTCTGAGTCATAGGTTTCTCTTTGTTTGATTGCATTGATTGTTTCCATTCCATAAAGGTCAGCAGTCTTGAATGCCTCTTTATATTTTGGATTATTAATAGTAAATCCGTAGTCATGACCTGTTGAATCTGTAGGCTCATAAACAACAAACAAAAAGTCAGCACAGTCTTTTTTGCCTATTTCATTCAATGTGTATTTATAAGATGCTTCGTCGTTTTCACATCTGTTGAAAGAAACGTTAAGGTTGTTTTCTTCGCAGTATGCCTTTTCATCATTGTATGTAGCATTCTTTTTGTCAAAATGACCTTTCCATCTTGTAATGAAAGTAGAACTATCAATAGTTCCATCTTCAACAAGAGTTGTGAGAAGTGTTTTGTATTCAAGTGATTTTGTAATGCTATTTGCTGTAACACCATGCTTGTCAGCCCACACACCTGTGAGAATTGAGCACCAACCAGGAGCAGTGGATGTATCCTGAGTGTTTTCAGCAGGGTAGTTAACACCACCACAATATGCAAGATTAATTGAACCACCATTTTCTACTATATACATAATCGCACTGTTATTACTCTGCATTTCTGTAAGAACATCTGCACGACAACCATCATAGCCAATAATGATTGCTTTTTTCTCAGTCTTACCTTCAGCAAGAGGTGACTCAAAATGATTCTTAATCATATTGTAAATTTCAGTTTGCGGAATAGCAGTTTCAATGGTGTTTTCAAACTTTACTGATGCAACATTCTGTCTGAATAATTCTTCAGTATCATTTGAATCTTTTGCGTATTTCATTTTTGGAATTAAAATAGCAGAAGCAATAATCGCACCAACTAACACAAGTGCCAAAAGAATAAATAAAATTTTCTTTTTCATAGAATCAACTCCTTTTCAGTAATTCTATAATATCACAAAATAAAAAAGACGGCAAGAATGATTTTACCAATCATTTCTTGAATTGTTTTATATGATGTTTTATCTTCAATTTGTGCGGTAAAGAAATTTTTCATCGCTAATTTTATGATATTTATAGAAGAAAAACCTTCAAACTTTTTAATTGATTTTTATTGCGTCAAGTAAAAAATGTGTTATAATTAAGAAAAAATTATAGGGAGGCATTTCTGTGGCTCAAATAATGTCTTTTATTCTATCAATCTTATTATCAATAATCTATTTGATATTCCCATCACAACCTAAAGGGGAACAGGACCAAACTCAGTGGAAAACAAATTATCCTTATATTTTTGTTCATGGTTTAATGGGTTGGGGACAATATGATGCTCAATATAAAGTAATGCCTTATTGGGGTATGTTTGGTGGCGAATTGTTAAGCAAACTTAACGCAAAAGGGTATGATTGCTATGCGGCTTCTGTTGCACCTTCTGACAGTGCTTGGGACAGAGCTTGTGAGTTGTACGCTCAGTTGACCGGTACAGTTGTTGACTACGGAAAAGAACACAGTGAACGTTGTGGTCATGACAGATTCGGTAAGGACTTCACAGGTGACGCTCTTATTGAAAAATGGGATGCAGAAAATAAAATCAATCTTCTTGGACATTCATTCGGTGGAGCAACAATTCGTGTTTTCGCTTCTCTTATGGCAGTAGGTAGTGAAGCTGAAATGAAAGCAACTGACCCTGATGACATTTCACCGTTCTTTACAGGTGGCAAAGAGGATTGGATATATTCTCTTACTTCTCTTGCAGCACCTCACAATGGCACAACAGCCTATGATTCAATTCCAAACGATATTGACTCTGCAGCATACGATATGTATATAGATAATGCTTTTGCACTCAACAAAACTATTTATACAAGCCAAGAAACATATTATTTCTCAATTCCTTGTAGTGCAACAAATAAAAATGAAGATGGTACTTATAGTGCTGACAATGAGTTGATGGAAATTATATTCAGAGGCAGTGCAAACCAGATGGGACAGTATACAGGTGTGACTGATGGCGGATATGTAATAGATGAATCTTGGCAAGAAAATGATGGACTTGTCAATACAAAATCTGCAATGGCTCCTTCAAGTGCACCGTCAACAACTTTTGATGCAAATAACATCACAAAGGGCGTTTGGAATATAATGCCAATTTATAAAGGCGACCATATGTCACTCCAAGGCGGTTTATTGAACACAAATACAGATGTTGAAAGACTTTATACAGAACATCTTCATATGATAAATAGTTTGTAATAGATGAACTCAGTTTGCAAATTAACCTAATAATAAAAAACACCCCGAAACCTTGATGGCTTCGGGGTTTATTATTGTTATTATTCCCACTCAATTGTGCCGATTGGCTTTGGAGTAAGGTCATAAAGTACACGATTGATACCGTCAACTTCGTGTGTGATTCTATCTGTAATCTTATGAAGCACTGCATAAGGAATTTCCTCAATTGTAGCACTCATAGCATCCTTTGTGTTAACTGCACGGATGATTGCAGGCCAGCCTTCATAGCGGCTTTCGTCCTTAACACCAACACTCTTAACATCTGGCACAGCAATAAAATACTGCCATACTTTTTCAGCAAGACCACAGTTGTCAAATTCTTCACGAAGAATTGCATCTGCTTCACGGAGAGCTTCGAGTCTGTCACGTGTGATTGCACCAAGGCAACGTACACCAAGACCAGGACCTGGGAATGGCTGACGATAAACCATAGCATGAGGAAGACCAAGTGCTTCACCAACTACACGAACTTCGTCTTTGAAAAGAAGTTTGATTGGCTCAACAAGCTCAAAATTAAGGTCCTCAGGAAGTCCACCAACATTATGGTGAGATTTAACAGCCTTTTTGCCTTCTGCTTGCTTGAAACTTTCAAGAATATCAGGATAAATTGTACCCTGTGCAAGATACTCAACACCCTCAAGTTTTCTTGCTTCATCAGCAAAAACATTAATAAATTCAGCACCGATAATCTTTCTCTTTCTTTCAGGGTCACTAACACCTGCAAGAAGGTCAAGGAAACGGTCAGTAGCATCAACATAAATAAGGTTTGCATCAAGTTCCTTGCCAAAGATTTCAATAACGTTTTCACTTTCGTTCTTTCTCATAAGACCGTGGTTAACGTGAACACAAACTAACTGTTTGCCGATAGCTTTGATAAGAAGAGCAGCAACAACTGATGAGTCAACACCGCCGGAGAGTGCGAGAAGAACTTTTTTGTCGCCAACTTGTTCACGTACAAGTTTAACTTGTTCTTCAATAAAAGCATCTGCTAACGCTTTGGTGGTAATTCTTTCCATTGATTCGGGTCTAACATTACAATCCATTTTGAATTCCTCCATTTATATTAAATTAGTCTGTATAGTTATCGAAATATCCCTGAACGAGGATGATAGGAGTACCCTTGTCACCTGAACCACTTGTAAGGTCACAAAGTGAACCAATAAGGTCAGTAAGCTGACGAGGAGTAGTACCCTGAGAAGCCATGTTGCCAACAAGGTTATCGTTTTTAGCCTTGATGCTGTTTGAAATTGCTTCTTTAAGTTCAGCACCTGAAAGACCTTTGAAATCGTTGTCAGCAAGATATTTAAGCTTTAATTCGTTTGGAGTACCGATAAGACCTGCAGTATGAGCAGGGGATACAACAGGGTCAGCAAGTTCCCAGATTTTACCCTGTGGGTCTTTGAATGCACCGTCACCGTAAACCATAACTTCGATGTGTTTGCCTGTTCTCTTTAAGAACTCAGCCTGAATATCTTCAACAAGTCCCTGACATTCTCTTGGGAAAAGTTTGATTGTGTCTTCAGTTGATTTGTTTGAACCAAGAAGACCGTATTTTTCGTTACATCCGCTACCATTTACAGGAGCATTGAGAATATCATCAAGTCCGCAAACAACCTTAGCACCTGCAGCCTTTAAGATTCTCTTTGTTCTTGCTCTTGTGTGAATATCGCAAGTAAGAATGCAGTCAGTATAGTTAAGAATTGTTTTTGGCTGGTTTGCAAAAATGATTTCAGCCTCTGCACCTGCTTCTTTAATGATGTCTGAATAATAAGCTACATAGTCAACGCCAGTAAATTCGTGTTTGTTTTCGCCAAAAAGTTCTCTGTATTTTGCTTCATCAAGTACATCTGAATATGGATTAATACCTGCTTCGTCGATTTGGTCATAAGTAACGAGTGAGTTACCAACTTCGTCACTTGGATAGCTGAGCATAAGAACAACTTTCTTAGCGCCTTTAGCAATACCACGAAGACAGATTGCAAAACGGTTTCTTGACAAAATTGGGAAAATAACACCGATTGTGCCACCACCGAGTTTTGCTTTAACATCGTTGGCGATATCGTCAACTGATGCATAGTTACCCTGAGCACGTGCTACGATTGATTCTGTGAGAGAAACAACGTCTCTGTCACGCATTTCAAATCCTTCACTTTCTGCTGCCTCAAGTACACTTGTTACTGCAATATCAACAAGGTTATCACCTTGTCTGATGATAGGACAACGAATACCTCTTGAAACAGTACCGACTTTTCTTTCCATATATATCTCTCCA
>CALEIS010000101.1 GCA_937877675.1 uncultured Clostridia bacterium
ATGCTTCCGTCTTCATTAAGATTGTTTTCAAGGAATGCAATCAACATTCTTGGAGGTGCAACTACTGTATTATTAAGTGTATGTGCAAAATAGTTGCCATCCTTACCCTTAATTCTGATGCCAAGACGTCTTGCCTGAGCATCACCAAGGTTTGAACATGAGCCAACTTCGAAATATTTCTGCTGACGTGGACTCCATGCTTCAACGTCACAGCTCTTAACCTTAAGGTCTGCAAGGTCACCTGAACAACATTCAAGTGTTCTAACTGGAATATCAAGTGAACGGAAGAAATCAACTGAATTCTGCCAGAGCACATCGTACCATTTCATACTGTCTTCAGGCTTACAAACAACAATCATTTCCTGTTTCTCGAACTGGTGAATTCTATAAACACCACGTTCTTCAATACCATGAGCACCAACTTCTTTACGGAAGCAAGGGGAGTAGCTTGTAAGTGTTTTTGGAAGTTCATTTTCTGGAGTGAATGTATCAATAAACTTACCAATCATTGAATGTTCACTTGTACCGATAAGATAAAGGTCTTCACCCTCAATCTTATACATCATATTTTCCATTTCTGCGAAACTCATAACGCCTGTTACAACGTCACTACGAATCATAAATGGTGGAATGTAATAAGTAAAGCCACGGTCAATCATAAAATCTCTTGCATATGAGAGAATTGCTGAATGAAGTCTTGCAATATCACCACAGAGATAGTAGAAACCGTTACCGCTTGTCTTTCTTGCAGAGTCAAGGTCAATACCATTAAGGTTTTCCATAATATCAACATGGTATGGAACTTCAAAATCAGGTGTTACAGGCTCACCATAACGCTGAATTTCAACATTTTCACTATCGTCCTTACCGATTGGCACACTATCATCAATAATGTTAGGGATAATAAGCATAATCTTTCTGATTTCTGCTTCTAATTCGCCTTCTTTAACCTGTAAAGCAGCAAGTTCGTCTGCCATATCCTTAACCTTTTGCTTAACAACCTCTGCTTCTTCACGTTTGCCCTGAGCCATAAGTCCACCGATTTCCTTACTTACGGAATTACGGAGTGCACGGAGCTCGTCACCTCTGCCTTTTGCTGCTCTGTATTCAGCATCAAGCTCAATTACCTTATCTACCAAAGGAAGTTTTTCATCCTGAAATTTCTTTTTGATGTTTTCTTTAACCACATCAGGGTTTGTTCTTAAAAATTTAATATCAAGCATCTTATTTCACCTTATTTATCTAATTCTTTTGCAAGTTTTGTTAAATCTTCTTTTCCAAAGAACTCAAATTCAAGAGTTCCTTTGTTTCCGTTAGGAGATAAGTAAATTTTTACCTTTCTGCCAAGGACATTGGTAAGAGCAATCTCAACCTCGTCATAATATTTATCTCTTTTTTTATCACGCTTTTTAGGCTTAGCTTTTTCACCCTGATTAGCGTATTTAACCATCTTTTCAACCTGACGCACTGATAACTCCTGAGCAACTGTTGCTTCTGCAATTCTGAGCATCTCTTTTTCTTCGTCAAGTCCTAATAATGCACGAGCATGTCCTGCCGAAATTTTACCATCACCAAGCATCTGTAACACAGGTGAGGGGAGTTTTAATAGTCTTAATGTATTTGTAACTGCTGTACGGGATTTTCCAACCTTATCAGCAGCCTCTTCCTGAGTAAATCCGTAAGTTTCAATAAGAGATTTAAGACCTTCTGCTTCTTCAACAGGGTTTAAATCTTCTCTTTGAAGATTTTCAATAAGAGCAAATACACTTGCTTCTTCATCAGTCATTTCTCGAATAGTAACAGGTACTTCGTGAAGTCCTGCCATACGTGCTGCTCGCCAACGACGTTCACCTGCGATAAGCTGATAACTACCATCGGACATTGGTCTTACAAGAATTGGCTGAATAATACCATTCTGCTCTATGCTTTTTGCAAGTTCTTCAAGTGCTTTTTCATTAAAATTCTTTCTTGGCTGATTTCTGTTAGGCTCAACCTCGTTGATACTGAGCATTGTAGCAGAGTTTTCATTCTCTGTTGCCGAGTTATCAAGGAAGAGAGCATCCATGCCTCTGCCCAATCCACCTTTTTTAGCCATCATCTCACCTCATCGTTTCTGTTGTGCTAAAAATTCCTCTGCAAAATCATTATATGCGATTGCACCTTTTGAATTTTTATCATAATACATAATTGGCTCACCGAATGATGGAGCCTCTGAAAGTCTTACATTTCTTGGAATAGTTGTTTTATAGACTTTATTTGGAAAGAACTTTTTAATTTCCGTTACAACTTGTTGTGTAAGGTTAAGTCTTCCGTCATACATTGTCTGTAAAACGCCTTCAAGTTCAATATGTGGATTATAAAGTCTTTTTACCTGACGGACTGTTGCCATAAGCTGTGCAAGTCCTTCAAGTGCATA
>CALEIS010000102.1 GCA_937877675.1 uncultured Clostridia bacterium
ACAACGAATACCTCTTGAAACAGTACCGACTTTTCTTTCCATATATATCTCTCCATTATAAAAATTTAAAATCCTCTTTTGGGTTTTATCCCTTGGGGGAAAGATTTACAATACTCACGTTTTTTAGTATGGCAAATCACAAATTAAAAATGCCAAAATACCACACACTAAAAAACCACTATGTATTATATAATGAAAAACCCTTCAAAGTCAATAAAAAGTATAGCAAGATTAAAACAAAATTTATATTAAATATTGCATAAATTTTTGTGCATTTTTTTGTTGAACATGGATATGAATTTCTGTTGATTTTCATTGACTTTTATATGAATAAAGAGTATAATGCTATGGAACATAATTAAAATTGAGTTATTGTGTCGTGATGCGTTTAAAAGCATGAAATACTGTTGAGAGGTAAAAATATGTCATTGACATTGATGTATATAACAAATAATGTTGAGGTTGCAGAAATTGCTCAAAAAGCAGGTGTTGACCGCATTTGGGTAGATATGGAATCTATTGATAAAGAACTTCGTCAAGGTGGAATGGATACAGTCCAGTCACATCACACAATTGAAGACATCAAGCGACTTAGATCCGTGGTGACTGAGGCACAACTTCAAGTGAGAATAAATCATATATATGATGGTTCAAAGGAAGAAATTGACCAGACAATTCAGGCTGGTGCGGATGTTATTATGCTTCCATATTTCAAGACTCGTAAAGAGGTTGAAGATTTCATAAGGTTTGTTGATGGCAGAGCAAAAACAATAATTCTTGTTGAAACTAAAGAAGCATATGAGAATATCGAAGATATTTTGGAAGTTTCTGGTATTGATGAAGTACATATTGGACTTAACGACCTTCACTTAGCCTATGGTATGGATTTTATGTTTGAACTTTTGATTGATGGGAAAGTTAAACATCTTAGTGAAATTCTTAATCGTAAGGGAATTAAATTCGGATTTGGTGGTATTGCTCGTCTGGGTTATGGTATGTTACCTGCTGAGTATGTAATTACTGAACATTATTCGCTTGGTTCACAGATGGCAATTCTTTCACGAGGTTTTTGTGACGCTAACAGGGTGGAGAATCCTAAGGACGTAGAAGAAATCTTCATTCAGGGTGTAAAAGGTATCCGTGAAAAAGAAAAAGAGGTTTCAGGGTATAGTGCTGAACAATACGCTGAAAATCATGAAATAGTTAAAGAAAAGATTAACGAAATTGTTAAACAAATAAGAAAAAGAAAAGAATCATGATTTATACAGAGGTATAAGAATGAATAAAAATGTAGTAATCATTGGTGCAGGTGGTCACGGACGAGTTGTTGCCGACACAATAACACTTTGCGGTGATAATGTAGTTGGTTTTCTTGATGACAATGCAAAAAGTGATGAAAAAATGAATGTAATCGGCAAAAATGCCGATGCTCATAAATACTGTGATGGTGAAACATACCTTTTTGTTGCTATAGGTAACTGTAAAGTCCGTAAGGATATAATGGAAAGTTTACCTGATGCAAAATGGTACACTGCAATTCATCCGTCAGCAGTTGTTTCACCGTTTGCAATAATTGGCGAAGGCTCTTGTGTATTACCAAATGCGGTTGTTAATAATAGTGCCGTGATAGGCAAGGGCGTTGTTGTGAACACAGGTGCAACTGTTGACCACGATAACATAGTTGGAGATTATAGTTTACTTGCCTGTGGCGCTCATCTTGCAGGAACAGTTTCTGTCGGTGAATGTACATGGGTAGGCGTTGGTTCAACCATAAGTAATAATGTTTCGGTGTGTGGTAATGTAAGACTTGAAGCTGGAACAGTTATTGTTGAAGATATAAAAGAAGAGGGAACTTATATAGGAGTTCCAGCAAGGAAGATAAAGTAGGTGAAAAAGGTGAGCGAAAAACAACCACGTATATTAGTTATAAGCGTAGGTGCATGGAATAGTCAAGTTGGTTCAACATGGCCTAATCTTCTGAAAAACTATCCTAAAGAAAATGTCAATAACATTAGTATCCGTGATGAGATTCCTGATAGTGATGTTGCTTCAAGATATTTTAATATTTCCGAAAACAGGGTTTTAAAAAGCATTTTTAACAGAAAAATTAAAACTGGTAGGGAAGTTACTGCAGAACTTAAGACAGAAGAAAATGTTGATTTGAATGCTCATAATGAAAGATATCAGAAAATGAAGAAAAAACGCCGCTATTCTCTTTTAATGGCAAGAGAATTGGTGTGGAAACTTGGCAATTGGAAAACAGCTGAGTTAGATGAGTTCATTAGTAGTTTCAATCCAAATATAATTCTTTATAGTATGTCGGCGAATATTCATTACATTAATATTGTTCAATATGCTATAGAAAAGACAGGCGCAAAGGCAATAGGCTATATATGGGACGATACATTTACGTACAAACAGTCCGATGAAATAGGATACAAGATATATAGGTTTTTTCAAAGAAAATCACAAAAAAAATTGGCAAAGCAAACAGAAAGATTCTTCGCTATTTCAGACATGACTAAAAAAGAAGCAGATGAATTTTTCGGTATTGACAGTGTGATACTCACAAAACCACTTTATAGGGAACCACAAGTTAATTATGACGAGTTTAAGATGCCAATAAAAGCAGTTTATACAGGCAATCTTTTGATTGGCAGAGATAAAACACTCTTAAGAATTGTTGAAGCTGCAAAACGGATAAATAGTGATGAAATAAAAATAAAGTTTGATATATATACAAAGACTTTATTAAGTGATGATGTAATAGAAAGATTAAATTGTGATTATTGCCAGTTCCATGGTCCTGTTACGCAAGAAGAGGTTCTTGAGATTCAACAAAAATCAGATTTAATGCTTTTTGTTGAGGATATTGATGGTCCTGACGCACGAACAGCAAGACTTTCTTTCTCAACAAAGATTACCGATTATTTTTCAAGTGGTAAGTGTATATTTGCCGTTGGATACAAGGAAACTGCACCGATGCAGTATTTTATTAATAACGAAGCGGCTGTAATTGCAGAGGGCGACGAAGAAATTGAGGAAAAACTCGCTATGCTTGTGAATAATTCCGACTTGTTAGTTAAGTATGCAGAAAATGCAAAAAATATCGGAATTGAAAATCATAACGAAGAAAAGGTTTTAAATACATTTGATAGTGTTATAAAATCAGTACTCTGATTAGGAGAAACAGAATGAAAGTATTATGGATTGTAAATATGCTTTTACCCGAAGCAGCAGAACATTTAGGGGTAAAAACAGGTTTTAGCGGTACATGGATGATAAATATGTCAAGAGAAATTTCCCAGTCAGGAGAAGTTGATTTGGCAATTGCCTGTGTATATGGAAATGAATTTAAGGATTTTACAGTTAATAATATCCGCTATTTCTGTATTCCAGGTAATGGCAAAACCATGCTTTTCTACAATAAAGATTTAATCAAGTATTGGGATATGATTGAAGAACGCTTTAATGCGGATATTGTCAATTTCCATGGAACAGAGTACTCACATGGACTTTCATATTTGAGAAAGTATAAAGATAAGAAAAAAGTTCTTACAATTCAAGGTGTAATAGGTAAAATTGCACCTAATCGTTGTGGTGGATTGCCATTATCAGTTCTTTTGAAATATCGTACACTTAAAGAATGGCTTCATTTTAATGGTATGATTGAACAGAAATATTTGGCAAAAAAGAATGTAAAGTATGAAACTGAAATTATAAAAAGTATGCAGTATGTAACAGGCAGAACAGATTGGGATAAGTATTATATGCAATCTATTAATCCTGATATTAGATATTTCAGATGCTACTATGATTTGCGTGAAGAATTTTATCATGCACCTAAATGGGATATAAATAATGTTAATCGTAATACAATCTATGCTGCTGGCTCAGCACAAACACCAATGAAGGGCGGACATATTGTAATTGAAGCACTCAACTTGGTAAAACGAGAAATCCCTGATGTTAAAGCAGTATTTTTAGCATCAAAGCAAGAAAACGGCAAACTTGTACCAACAAATGGTTACACAAAATATATTGCAGATTTAATTAAGAAATACAATCTTGAAGAAAATGTGGAGTTTGTCAGCGGTCAAAAGGGTGACGGTGTTATCAAGTTGATGACAAATTCACACATTACTGTTGTTCCATCTGCTATTGAGAATGCTTCTGCAACGCTTCGTGAGGGTATGCATCTTGGCTCACCTTGTATTGCAGCATTTAGAGGTGGTATGACCGAACTTGTTGACAATGGTAAAAGCGGATTTTTGTATGATTATACTGAAAACGAATTCCTTGCGGGTCGCATAGTAGAGTTATTAAGAGATGATAACCTTGCAAATGAATTTTCAAAAAATGCAATTGAAAAATCATCATATTGGCACAATAAAGAAAAAAATAAAAAAGATTATATAGAAATGTATAAAGAGATTTTTAAAGACTAATTCTTTGAAAGAGGAATAAATAATGTTTTGGTATTTGGTTTTTGCGACAGTTCCCGTTTGGGTGTCGTTAATAGTAAGTTCAGTATCCAAAAATTCAATAAAGCATGACGAAAAAACTAAGCGGACATTTTTGATGTGGTGCGGTTTTGCTATGTTTCTTATCATATCATTAAGACACTATGAGGTAGGAAGTACAGACTCGCTTCATTATTATGAACACTGGGAAGAAATGAGTTTGTATTCATATAGTGGGTTAAAATCATATATTGAAATAGCAAGATTTGAACCTGGATATTGCGTATTTGTTTGGGTGTTTTCACAGTTTTTCCCAAATGGACAAATTCTCTTTATTTTAACCGCTATCTTCTTTACGTTTGCAGTATGTAGGTATATATATATCAATTCAAAAGACCCTGAACTGAGTTTTGTAATGTACATCTGTCTTGGGCTCTACACATTCATGGTTCAAGGTTTAAGACAGTCAATTGCGATGAGTATATGTCTTTTTGCGATTGAGTTTGTAAAAAAACGTAAGATTATACCATTTGTTCTTTTAGTTTTATTGGCATTCACATTCCATCAATCAGCAATAGTTTTTCTTTTGGCATATTTTTTATATGGATTCAAGATAAATTTAAAAACTATTATTTTGGGATTGGGAATAGCTGGAGTATTACTTGCATCTTCAGGACCTATTGCGGCATTTGGAAATCAGTTTTTTGGAAGAGAATATGAGGGCGAAATCGAGTCAGGTGGATATGTTGCAGTTGCAATTTATTTTATTATTTTGACCGTATCGGTTGTTTTGGCTGGTAATAGAAGAAAAAACAAAGACTATACGTTTTTTGTCCTTATGACTTTTGTGGGCGCTATCTTCTATTTAATGAGATATACCGGTGTTGGAATTGCAGAAAGAATTAGTTACTACTTTATGTTTGGACAGATGATTGCATTGCCTGGTGCTATCTCAAGATTTGATAAGAGCGTATCATTTGCAATTAAGTGTGTCGTAATCACCTTGTGCTTCTTGCTATTTGCTTATCGATTAAGTAGTGATGGATTGGTGGCTTACAGATTTTTCTGGCAGTAATTACATAGGAAGGTAATAGTTTTGAACAGTTCAAAGCAAATTAAAATTGGTGCGATAATCTCCTATGGTACAATTGTTTTTCATATTGTAGCAGGACTTATTTATACACCATGGTTGTTATCACAAATAGGTCAAAGTGACTATGGTCTTTATACACTTGCCACATCACTTATAACATTGTTTGTTATGGATTTTGGCTTGGGTGCAGCAATTTCAAGATATGTGTCACGATATAGGGCACAGAATAATCAACAGGCAGTTAACGACTTCCTTGGTATGATATATAAATTATATATGCTCGTTGACGCTGTAATTTTCTTGGTGTTGTTGGTTTATTTCTTCTTGATTGATAAAGTTTATGTAAATCTTTCACCAGAAGAAATTGAAAAATTTAAAATCATTTACATAATAACAGCTACCTTTAGCGTAGTGTCATTCCCATTCTCCAATCTTAATGGTGTTTTAACAGCTTACGAGAAATTTATCGCTTTAAAACTTTGTGATTTCTTTAATAAGGTGTTAAATATTTTCCTTGTTGTTATAGCTTTATTGTTTGGTTGGGGAGTTTATGCACTTGTTTCAGTTCATGCTATTGTAGGATTGATGACAATAGCAGTAAAATTGCTGATTATAAAACAAAAAACACCAGCAAGAGTTAACTTTAAGTTTTTCGATAAATCAATGCTTAAAGAAATCTTCGGTTTTTCAATGTGGACAACCGTAGGTAATCTCTTACAACGATTAATTTTAGGTATATCACCATCAATTATTGCAGCTGTATGTGCAGCAGGTTCAGTTGAGGTTGCGATTTTTGGTTTAGCAAGTACAGTTGAAGGATATGTTTATACCTTTGCAACAGCAATAAATGGTATGTTTATGCCTAGAATTTCTAAGATTATTGTTGATGGCAAAAAGGATACAGAACTGATGCCACTTATGGTTAAAGTGGGCAGAATACAGCTTATGCTTGTTGGTTTAGTTTCGGTAGGCTTTTTGGCATTAGGTAAATCGTTTATTGTTGATATTTGGAATAAACCAGATTTTGTGCAGAGTTATTATTGCGCAGCGTTGTTGCTTCTTCCAAATATGTTGTATTTGCCAATGCAAATTGCTAACACAACTCTTGTTGTTGAGAATAAGGTTAAAATTCAAGCACAGGTATTTATGGCAATGAGTGTGGTTAATATAGTATTATCATTAGTTTTATCACACTATTGGGGTGCAATTGGTGCAGCTTTGGCAGTATTTGTTGCTTATGTGGTAAGAGTTGTGCTTATGATAATTGTTTACCAGAAGCAAATGAATCTTAATATGGTTAAGTTTATAAAAGATGTATTTTTAAATATGTCACCATATCTTATTTTAACCTTTGTAGCAGGTTTTGCTATGGAAAAGTTCAATCCATTACCTCACGGTTTCTTGAGATTTGCAATCAATGGTGCTGTGTTGGTAGGATGTTTTGGTGTTCTAATGCTTGTCAAGGGATTTAATCAATATGAGAGAAATCTTGTTTCAAGTGTTTTTAAAAAGTTATTAAGAAAATAAAGATTATTTAATCTACGGAGTGATAAAAATGAGTATGTTTACAGGAAAAACATTGATGATTACTGGTGGTACAGGTTCTTTTGGTAACACAGTTCTCAAAAGATTCTTAGAAACTGACATTGGTGAAATCAGAGTTTTCTCTCGTGATGAGAAGAAACAGGACGATATGCGTCATGAATTTCAGGTGACACATCCAGAAGTAGCACATAAACTTAAGTTCTACATTGGTGATGTTCGTGACCTTTCTTCTGTTAAAAATGCTATGTATGGTGTTGACTACATCTTCCATGCAGCAGCACTTAAACAGGTTCCATCATGCGAATTCTTCCCAATTGAAGCAGTAAGAACTAATGTTTTAGGTACTGACAATGTTCTTACAGCAGCTATTGAAGCAGGAGTAAAGACTGTTATCTGTCTTTCAACTGATAAAGCAGCATATCCAGTTAATGCTATGGGTACTTCAAAGGCTATGATGGAAAAAGTTGTTGTTGCAAAGTCAAGAACAGTTTCACCAGAAAAAACAAAGATTTGTTGTACACGTTATGGTAATGTTCTTTGCTCACGTGGTTCTGTTGTGCCACTTTGGATTGACCAGATTAGAGCAGGTAACCCAATTACAATAACAGCACCTGAAATGACTCGTTTTGTAATGAGCCTTGAAGAAGCTGTTGACCTTGTTCTTTTTGCATTCGAAGAAGGTGAGAGCGGTGATATCCTTGTTCAGAAGGCACCTGCATGTACTATCGAAGTACTTGCAAAGGCTGTTGCTGAACTCTTTAATCCTGAAACAGAAATCCGTGTAATTGGTATCCGTCATGGTGAAAAGATGTTTGAAACTCTTCTTACAAATGAAGAATGTGCAAATGCTATTGATATGGGTGATTTCTATCGTGTTCCTGCTGATAAACGTGGTCTTAACTATGATAAATATTTTAATGATGGCGATTTAGAGCGTACTCAACTTTCAGAATTTGACTCAAACAACACAAATCTCATGACAGTTGAAGAAGTTAAGGAAAAATTGCTTTCTCTTCAGTATATTAAGGATGTTCTTGCAGATTGGGAGAAATAAGATATGAAAATTCTCGTTACAGGTGCAAAGGGTTTTGTTGGTAAAAACCTTGTTTCAGCCTTAAGAAATATCAAGGATGGTAAAGATAGAACACACCCTAATCTCAGTATAGAGGAAATTTATTCTTATGATATTGACTCATCTGCTGAACTTTTAGAAGATGCATGTAAAAATGCTGATTTCGTATTTAATCTTGCGGGTGTAAATCGTCCTCAAAATACAGAAGAGTTTATGCAAGGTAACTTTGGATTTGCATCAAAACTCCTTGAAACTCTTGAAAAATATAGCAATACTTGTCCTGTTGTATTGTCTTCTTCAATCCAAGCAACTCTTATCGGTAGATACGATAGTGAGTATGGCAGAAGTAAAAAGGCAGGGGAAGACCTTTTCTTTGAATATTCAGAAAAAACAGGTGCAAAGGTACTTGTGTATCGTTTTCCTAACCTTTTTGGTAAATGGTGCAGACCTAATTATAATAGTGCCGTTGCAACATTCTGTAACAATATTGCAAATGATTTAGAAATAACAGTCAATGACCCAACTGTTCAACTTGAATTATTATATATTGATGATTTGGTTGATGAAATGTTGAGAGCTTTGGAATGTAAAGAGCATCATTGCGAATTCCAAGGAATTGATACTGTTTTGTGTGATGACGGTAAGTATTGTGCTGCCCCAATTACACATAAGGTTACATTAGGTGAAATTGTTGAACTTCTTGAGTCATTCAAGAATCAGCCACAAACACTTTTAATGCCGGAAATTCCATATAATTCATTCGCTAAAAAGCTCTATTCAACATATCTTTCATATCTTCCAAAAGAAAAAGCAATTTTTGATTTGAAGATGAACTGTGATGATAGAGGCTCATTTACTGAACTTTTGAAAACTGAAAAATGTGGTCAGTTTAGTGTGAATATCTCAAAACCTGGAATCACTAAGGGTCAGCATTGGCACCATACAAAATGGGAATTTTTCATTGTTGTAAGTGGTCATGGCCTTATTCAGATGAGAAAAGTTGATAGTGACGAAGTCCTTAATTACGAAGTAACAGGGGATAAGATTCAGGCAATACATATGTTGCCAGGATATACACATAACATAATCAATTTAAGTGAAACAGAAAACCTTGTTACAGTTATGTGGGCTAATGAGCAATTTGACCCTTCACATCCAGACACTTTCTTCTTGGAGGTTTAATTATGAAACTTGATTATAGCGATATTAAATTTCAAAACAACGGTAAATTAAAACTTTTGATTATTGTTGGCACACGACCTGAAATCATTCGTCTTGCTGCTGTAATCAATAAAAGCCGTCAGTATTTTGACTGCATCTTGGCTCATACAGGTCAGAACTACGACTACAATCTTAATGGTGTTTTCTTTAAGGACCTCGAGCTTGCTGACCCTGAGGTTTATATGGATGCAGTAGGTGATGACCTTGGCTCAACAGTTGGTAACATCATTAACTGTTCATACAAACTTATGAATCAGATTAAACCTGACGCTTTACTTATTCTTGGTGATACAAACTCATGTCTTTCTGCTATTGCAGCAAAAAGACTCCATATTCCAATTTTCCATATGGAAGCAGGTAACCGTTGTAAGGATGAATGCCTTCCTGAAGAAACAAACAGAAGAATTGTTGACATTATTTCTGATGTTAACCTTGCTTATTCTGAACATGCAAGAAAATATCTTCACGAATGTGGTCTTCCAAAGGAAAGAGTTTATGTAACAGGTTCACCAATGGCTGAAGTTCTCCATAATAATTTGGATAAAATTGAGGCAAGTGATATTCACTCAAAACTTGGCCTTGAGAAAGGTAGATACATCCTTCTTTCAGCACATAGAGAAGAAAATATTGATACAGAAAAGAATTTCTTATCACTTTTCAATGCAATTAACAAAACCGCTGAAAAGTACGATATGCCAATTCTCTATTCCTGCCATCCAAGAAGCAAGAAAAGACTTGCAGAAAGCGGATTTAAACTTGATGAACGTGTTATTCAGCACGA
Source organism: uncultured Clostridia bacterium (assembly GCA_937877675.1). GTDB lineage: Bacteria > Bacillota > Clostridia > Oscillospirales > Acutalibacteraceae > Fimenecus. The sequence goes on from CALEIS010000102.1 coordinate 10,176, forward strand.
ACCACTTGGTTTCCATGATTACAACTGTTTACAGATGAATGCTTTTGCAGTAGTTTCTGATAGTGGTACACTTCCAGAAGAAAGTTCATTCTTTACATCTGTTGGAAAGCCATTCCCAGCAGTTTGTATCCGTACATCAACAGAAAGACCAGAAGCACTTGATAAGGCTTGTTTTGTACTTGCAGGTATTGATGAAAAATCACTCCTTCAGGCAATTGACACTGCGGTACAACTCAATCTTGATGGTGAACTCGGTATTCCGGTGCCCGATTATGTTGATGAGAATGTTTCAACAAAGGTTGTTAAACTTATTCAGTCATATACAGGTGTAGTTGACAAGATGGTTTGGAGAAAATATTAAAAAATTAGAGCAGTAGAATTATCTACTGCTCATTTTTCTTTTTATAGCTCTGAAAATTGTCATTAACTTTATAATGGGTTTTCTTATAGGTAACAGTTTAAGCCATCTTTTGTAATATCTGATGTATTTCTTATCGTCAATTTGGAATGTTTTACCATTACGGTGAATTTCTGTAACAACACCAATGATGTTATGGTCTTTAATTCCATATTCCTTAATCCATTGATTATCACCACAAAGTATATATCCACTTTCATCAATGCCAATAACTCTGTGCAACACAAATTGTCCATTATCTCTGCGATAAAAGATTATATCATTAATCTTTGCTTTCTCACAAGTTGTTAAAACAACAAAATCCCTGCCTTGAACAAGTAAAGGAAGCATACTTGTCCCTGTGATGGGTAGTTTTACATTTCCACCACTCTCAAGTTGTTCTTTTATTACAGGATATATCTCTGCGAGAGCAATTTTCTTTATGTTTTCATTCATTTTGAATCCTCATAAATTTCTAATTGTCTATATAATTCTTTTCGTCTGTTAGCTTCAGGCATAAGTGATGTGAGTGTCGGACGCTCACCCTTAAGTACCTTCCAATAATACTTAATTGCAAAGATTATATAAGCAAATGGTAAGAAAATCTTCCATTTTTTGAGCCATGGCCAATGAGTTTTTACAGCAGAATCAAGTTGACCGAGTAAGACCTTGAATGTTGACTTGTTAGTACCATCCTTACCATGTTGTGAAACTAAAAGTCCGCTTTTATGATATTGCTCATCCTTGTTGCCAAAATTACCACTTTGGAAAATGTCGGAAAGTATTTCTTCACAAATTCCATCGTCAGCAAGTGGGAGACACTGGGGTATATCAATACCCATATATTTATGGCACACAGAGGCCATAACACTTGCGTAAGTAACAAGTTTAATTTGCTTTAAAAATGGAATAAATTCATTTTCCCAGAAGTCCATATGTGCTGTTTTGTTTACAAAAGCACCCCAGTCACAAAGATGACGAAGTCCTAATCCTTCACTTGACATGTGATGTAGCATATGCAAGAGAATGATTGTACCATGATAAAGGTGGGAAGGGGATGTGAATTTGCAATCTGATATGCTTGTCTTTTGAGTATCGTTAAGAATGTTTTTAATGAAATTTCTCACATATTCACCATTGTTACCGTGTGGAATACCTGGAATTTCAAAATGCATTTCAATGGCAGCTTTACCACGTGTCATTGTAACATGACACTCATGGTCTAAATTAGTGTATATGTCATATTTTAATTCGCTTTGCAACTTTTTTGCTATTTCGTCAGTCAAAGCACCATCAATAAGAAAGTCAACATCACCCAATGTCCTTAAATCAGGCTTTTCGTAGTATGAAGCAGCAGTAAGTCCCTTGAGAATTATATATTTGTAATTGTTGCCTTCAAGGAAGTTGACTAATTCACTTTGATAATTCATTACAAACATATTTGAGGAGAAAACTTTACCACTATAAGCAATCCATTTTCCCATGATTTCATTTGGAATATGTTTTCGATATGGTGAAACTGAATCGGAGGCATAGAGTGCAACAGTTTGTTGAACACTTTCCTTATACACTTTTGCCCAATCGATATCTTCGATTTTTTCATTATCTTGCAAAAATGGTATATCTTTACCAAATGAAGATTTAGCAATAAGTGAAAGCAAAACTCTGCTTTCAAGCTCGAATTGCATAGTGATTCCTCCTTACAGTTTATTGAATTATTATAATAAATTAGTGTCTTGTTGTCAAATGCTTTTATAACAAGAATATATTTGATTATATACCAAATTAAAGTCCTTCATTTTCTTGACATTACATACAGTTTGTGGTAGAATTTTTACTGTGTATAATTATGCACTTTTATAGAAAAATACATACTATTTAGCTTCAGTTTTTAATAGTTAGTGGGGGTACATATGTATAAAAAATATATTAAACGTTTACTTGATATCGTTCTTTCATTTATGGGAATTGTTTTCCTTTCATTACCTATGTTGTTAGTTGCTTTAGCAATTAAACTTGACTCTAAAGGACCTGTTTTCTTTAAACAAAAACGTGTTGGTCTTAATAAGACACATTTTAATATTTTAAAATTTAGAACAATGCGTACAGATACTCCTAAAGATGCTCCAACTCATGAGTTGTCAAATCCTGATCAATGGATTACAAAGGTAGGTAAAATTCTTAGAAAGACAAGCCTTGATGAACTTCCACAGTTGTTTAACATTCTTGTAGGTCAAATGAGTGTAATCGGTCCACGACCAGCACTTTGGAATCAGTATGATTTAATTGAAGAAAGAGATAAATATGGTGCAAATGATGTTCGTCCAGGACTTACAGGTTGGGCACAAATCAGTGGCCGTGACGAACTTGAAATCGACGTGAAAGCAGCTTTTGATGGTGAATACGTTGAAAAAATGAGTTTCGGTTTTGATGTAAAATGCTTCTTCGGCACAATCACAAGCGTTCTTAAGAGCGAAGGTGTTGTGGAAGGTGGCACAGGTGCCATGAAAAACGAAGAAGAAAAAGTTAATAAATAAATTTCTTTCAATAAATTTTAGAAAGGAAGCGTGATTCTTGGCTAAGATATTATTTTTGGTAAATCACAGTATTACCATTTACAATTTCCGTCTTGAATTAGTACAAGCTCTTATTAAAGAAGGTCATCAGGTTATAGTTTCTTCACCATATGGTGACAGAATTGAGGACTTAAAAAAAGAGGGGTGTGAATTCAAGGATATTGAAATTTCACGTCATGGAATGAATCCTGTTAAGGAATGTGTTTTAATTGCGAAATACATAAAACTTATCAAAGAAGTTAAGCCTGATGTGGTGCTTTCATACACAATTAAACCTAATATTTATGGTGGTATCGCTTGTTCTTTGACAAACACACCATATCTGGTAAATATAACAGGACTTGGTACTGCCGTTGAAAATGGTGGACTTGTTCAAAAGATGTTGTGTATGCTTTATAAAATAGGCCTTAGAAAAGCACATAAAATTTTCTTGCAGAATAAATACAATGCCGCTTTCTTTGAAGAAAAAGGATTGTATAAAGAAAAGCATCAGCTTATTCCAGGCTCTGGTGTAAATCTTCAGCGTTTTACAGTTATGGATTATCCAACGGATACAGAAAACATCAAATTCTTGATGATAGCACGTGTTATGAAGGATAAAGGTGCTGATGAATACATTGGTGCAGCAAAGGCGATAAAAGAAAAATATCCTAATACAGAATTTCATATCTGTGGATTGTGTGAAGATGAGTATAAACCTCAGTTGGATGAGATTAAAGATAAAGGCATCATAAATTATCATGGAATGGTAAGCGATGTGAGAGAGGTTATCAAATACACTCATTGTACTGTTTTACCATCGTATCACGAGGGTATGCCAAATGTACTTTTAGAGAGTGCAGCTTGTGGAAGACCTGTTATTGCAACTAATATTCCAGGATGCCAAGAAACCTTTGACGAGGGTGTTACTGGTCTTGGTTGTGAAGCAAAATCAACACAATCATTAATTGATGTTATTGAAAAATTCCTCTTGTTAACCCATGAAGAAAAAGCACAGATGGGTAAAGCCGGAAGAGTTAAAATAGAAAAACGCTTTGACAGACAAATCGTCGTTGAAGCTTATATAAAGGAAATCAATGCAATTCTTAATAAATAAAAAGGAGTCTTTAAAATGTCACTTTACGAAAAAATCGTAGCTAAAGAAGAAAAAATCTCACTTGTAGGTCTTGGATATGTAGGTATGCCAATTGCTGTTGCTTTTGCTAAAAAGGTAGATGTTATCGGTTATGACCTTAACGCAAAGAAAATTGAACTTTACAAGAGTGGTATCGACCCAACAAACGAAGTTGGTAACGAAGTAATCGCTAACACAACAGTTGAGTTCACATCAGACGAAACAAAACTTAAAGAAGCAAAATTCCATATCGTTGCAGTTCCAACACCTGTTAACGATGACCATACACCTGACCTTACACCTGTTGAAGGTGCATCAACAATCGTTGGTAGAAACCTTACAAAGGGTTCAATCGTTGTTTATGAATCAACAGTTTACCCAGGTGTTACTGAAGATGTTTGTATTCCAATTCTTGAAAAAGAATCAGGTCTTAAATGTGGCGTTGACTTCAAAGTAGGTTATTCACCTGAAAGAATTAACCCAGGTGACAAGGTACACAGACTTGAAACAATCGTTAAAATCGTTTCTGGTATGGATGATGAGTCACTTGACGAAATCGCAAAGGTTTATGAACTTGTTGTTGAAGCAGGTGTTCATAGAGCAAGTTGCATTAAAGTTGCTGAAGCTGCTAAGGTTATTGAAAACAGCCAGCGTGATATCAACATCGCTTTCATGAACGAACTTTCAATCATCTTCAATAAGATGGGTATTGATACAAAATCAGTTCTTGAAGCAGCGGGTACAAAATGGAACTTCCTTAAGTTCTTCCCAGGTCTTGTTGGTGGTCACTGTATCGGTGTTGACCCATACTATCTTACATATAAGGCAGAAATGTTAGGTTATCACAGCCAGATTATCCTTTCAGGTCGTCGCATCAATGACGATATGGGTAAATATGTTGCTGAAAACGTTGTTAAGAACCTTATTTCAGCTGATAAAGCAGTTAAGAATGCTAAAGTTGCTATCCTTGGATTCACATTCAAAGAAAACTGCCCAGATACAAGAAATACAAGAATTATCGATATCGTAAACGAACTTAAAGAGTATGGTATTGACCCTGTTATCGCTGACCCAGATGCAGATGCTGAAGAAGCAAAACAGCACTATGGTATTGAATTCGTTGATGTTAATACAATTAAAGATATGGATGCAGTTATCCTTGCAGTTGCACATGATAGCTTCAGCAATCTTTCTATGGCTGATATGGATAAATTCTTCGGTGAAGGAAAGAAAGTTCTTCTTGACATTAAGGGCTTGCTTAACAGAAAAGAATATGAAGATGCAGGCTATTCATACTGGAGATTATAATTTCTGATTAAATTTTGTTTGTAGGTGTTAATTATGGGCTATAAAGATTTAAAATTTCCTGAGAATTCATTATTCTTGGTAACAGGTTGTGCAGGTTTTATTGGTTCTAACCTTTGTGAAGCAATTCTTAATATGGGTTATAGAGTTCGTGGTCTTGATGACCTTTCAACAGGTAAACAAGCTAATGTTGATATGTTCCTTGATAATCCTAACTATGAATTTATCAAAGGTGATATTAAAGACCTTGATACTTGTATGAAGGCTTGTGAAGGTGTTGATTATGTTCTTAATCAGGCTGCTTGGGGTAGTGTTCCAAGAAGTATTGTAATGCCTATCTTCTATTGCAAAAACAATATCGAAGGTACTCTCAATATGCTTGAAGCAGCACGTCAGTGCGGTGTTAAGAAATTTGTTTACGCATCAAGCTCATCAGTTTATGGTGACGAGCCAAACCTTCCAAAGACAGAGGGTAGGGAAGGTAACCTTCTTTCACCTTATGCAGTTACTAAGATGTGTGACGAAGAATGGGCTAAGATGTACACAATGCACTATGGCCTTGATACTTATGGTATGCGTTATTTCAACGTTTTCGGTCGTCGTCAGGACCCAGATGGTGCTTATGCTGCCGTTATTCCAAAATTCTTAAAGCTCTTAATTAACGGTGAAACTCCTACAATTAACGGTGATGGTAAACAGAGCCGTGACTTTACATACATTGATAATGTTATCGAAGCTAACCTTAAATCCTGCCTCGCATCTCACGAGGCAGCAGGTCAGGCTTACAATATCGCTTACGGCGGAAGAGAATATCTTATTGACATCTATTATGGTCTTACAAAGGCTTTAGGTGTTGATATTGAACCAAACTTTGGTCCTGACAGAGCAGGTGACATCAAGCATTCAAATGCTGACATCTCAAAGGCAAGAAAGAATCTTGGTTATGACCCTGACTGGAGCTTCCAGAAAGGTATTGCTGCCGCTATCGAGTGGTATAAGGAGAATTTATAATGATTGATTATAAGAAAATAATCAGTAGCAGAGAATTGCGTCTTAAATTAATCAATTTACTTGCTTTTATTCCCAATAAGCCTTATTTAAAAATGGTTTATTGGATTAAAGCAGGTAAAAAACTTAATTTAAAAAATCCAAGAACATTTTGTGATAAATTAAATTGGATTAAATTAAACGATATCCACCCTGAATATACTGACCTTGTTGATAAGGTTAAGGTGAGAGACTATGTCAACAATATTATGGGCAGAGATATGTTCTTCCCACTTTATGGTGCATGGGAACATTATGCCGATATTGATTTTGACAGCTTACCTGACAAATTTGTCCTTAAATGTAATCACGATTCAGGTAGTGTAAAGATTGTTGCTGATAAGAATTCAATTAATCATGCTGAGTTTGCAAATTTCTTTGAAAACAGATTAAAACTCAATCCTTATGTTTTGGGTAGGGAATATCCATATAAAAATGTCAAACCATTGATTATTGCTGAAAAATTTATGGTTCCTGATGGAGAAAGTGACATTAATGACTATAAGTTTTTCTGCTTTGATGGTAAACCTGAAATGATGTTTATTGCTACCGAACGTAGTGAGGACTGTAAATTCGATTTCTATGATATGGACTTCAATCATCTTGACATTGAGAACATTCATCCTAATTCAGAGAAAACTATTGAAAAGCCTGAATGTTTTGAAGAAATGAAGGAAATTGCAGCAAAGTTGTCAAAAGGTTTTAAGTTTGTAAGATTAGACCTTTATGAAATTCAAGGTAAAATATACTTTGGTGAATATACATTCTTCCATGGCGGTGGTTTCTGGCCATTCCACCCAGAGAAATATGAAATTAAATATGGTGATTTAATTAAATTAGATTAAGGTGTTTATATGAATAAGGGTAAAATATCAATTATAATGGGAATTTACAATTGCTCCAAAACTCTGCCTGAGGCGATTGATTCGATTATCGCACAGACCTACGAAAATTGGGAACTTATTATGTGTGATGATGCTTCAACAGACGATACATATAAGATTGCAGAGGAATATAAAAATAAATACCCAGAAAAAATTATACTTATTCGTAACAAAGAGAATAGCAAACTTGCGTTTTCTCTGAATCACTGTTTAAAATATGCATCTGGTGAATATGTGGCACGTATGGATGGTGATGACCGTTCAGTTCCTGAAAGATTTGAGAAACAAGTAGCGTTTTTAAAGGAACATCCAGAAGTTCATCTTGTTGGTACTGCAATGCAAAGGTTTAACGAAAACGGACTTCACAACGTAGATTATCCACCACAAAACGTGGATAGATATACATTAAGAAATAAAATACCTTTTAACCACGCAACGATTCTTACATACAAGTACGTTTATGATGAGCTTGGTGGTTATACTGTTGCTAAACGTACAGTTCGTGGACAGGATTCTGATTTGTGGTTTAGATTTTTTTATAAAAACTTTGTTGGCGTAAATATGCAAGAGCCATTGTACCTTGTCCGTGAAGATGAAGGTGCAATTCGTAGAAGAACCATAAAGGTAAGATTAAGCACTTTTCAAACAACCAAGATGGGCTATAAATTGCTTGGATATCCAAAGTGGTGGATAGTTGAAAAGTTTGTTGTAATGGTTATAAAATGCTTGACACCTTATTTTATTGTTGATAAATACAGGGAGATACAAGCGAAAAAGAAATGATTTTTGATTGGGTGGTGAAAATATGGTAAAGATATACTTTGTTGTGGCATTTGTTTGTAGTGTACTTGCCTATTTTTCTACTTATGGAAAACCTCCTATACAAGATAAATTTGGTGAATTACAAAAGAAAAGACAGCGAATCTTTTTTTATATTCTTTTAGTTTTTATTTTGGTTAGTTTTGCGGGTTTCAGAAAGATTTATGCAGGCGGTATGGATGAATACGCATATCGTGCTCGATTTGACAAGATTAATGGGATGTCGTTGTCAGAGGCTTTGACATTTACCCCAAGTGAACCATTGATTTCCTTGGTTTTTTATATTGCAACAAGAATGTTTGATACAAGCCAAGGTGTATTGTTGCTGACAAGTATATTAACTTTGGTACCAATAGTGTATAGCTTTTCAAAATATAGTATTGATTTTGCTTATGCTGTTGTACTTTTGTTCGCAACAGGACAGGTTTATAGTATGTTTAATGGTATTGCGCAATATTTGGCAGCAGCAATGTACCTTTTTGCTATTCCGTACATTTATAAACGACAGTTTTGGAAGTATCTTTTGGTTGTTGCAATATGTTGTATGTTCCATATGGCTTCCATTATTTTAATACCAGTGTATTTTATTGCTCTTAACAGAACAGATTCAATTAAAGGTATAGGAACAAGTTTGGTTGTTTTGGGTGCTTTAATATTTGCTTATAGTTCTTTAGGTACTATTATCAGCACAACAGGTATGCTTGATAACTATATGTTCGTTGTAGAAGAGGGACATCACGGTGTTAATATAATCACTATAGCTATTAACTGTGTTCCAGCTGCTTTGGCAATATTTACAGGAAGTAGAACTAAAGACGATAAAGCAACCACAGTATGTGCAAATATGTGTATTTTACATGCTTTGATTTATATAGCAAGTATTATGGACGTTTATATTGCTCGTTTTGCACTCTTTACTAGTACTTTTGTCATCTTATATCTTTCAAGAGTTACAAAAGTTTTTAGCAACGAATTTAAAATCATTTTCAAAATTGCATCTGTTGTTTTGTATTCAGTTGTTTGTTACTTACTGATTAACAATGCACGCTATGTTTTTGAATTTAGATTGTTCTTATAGGAGATGACATTTTATGTCTATTAAACAAAGTATTAAAAAGACTTTAAAACAGTCTGCTGCAGGTGAAGTGTTTTTCTTCTACATACGCATTTTAAGAGAAAGAATCAGTATGATGAAATCTGATAAAGATTTTCTTGAGGATGTTTATAAAAAGAGATACGGTACCGACCTTAATTGGACTAACCCTAAAACCTATGGTGAGGTTGGTGCTTGGTTAAAACTCTTTTATCGTGATGAAAGAATGATTCGCTGCGCTGATAAATATGGCATCCGTGACTATTTGTCAGAATTAGGATATGACAATCTTTGTAATGAGGTTATCGGCGTATATGACGATGCTAAAAAGATTGACTTTAATTCTTTGCCAGATAAATTTGTAGCAAAAGCAACTCATGGTAGTGGTTGGAACCTTGTTTGCACAGATAAGAACAAACTCGACTGGAAAAATGAAGTCAGAAAAATGAATATGTGGTTAAAACTTGATTTGACTGCATTCGGAAGAGAGTGGCATTATAAATATATCAAGCCACAAATTGTAATCGAAAAATTCATTGACCACGAACCACTTAATGACTATAAGTTTATGTGTTTCAATGGTGAGCCAATGTTTATGCAATTAAACAATGACTTTGAAGGAAAACACTATGTTGACTTCTATAAACTTGAAAATTGGGAAAAACTTCCAATGTCAATTCAGGGTTATACTCGTTCAAACAGAGATATTCCAAAACCTGAAAACTATGAGAAAATGTTTGAACTTGCAAAAGAATTAAGTAAACCTTTCCCATTCGCAAGAATCGACTTTTATAGCTTTGGTGACACAATTATTCTTGGCGAAATTACATTCTTCACAGGTGGTGCATTAAGACCATTTGTTTCAGAAGAAGGTAATTATGACGAAGTTTTTGGAACTCTCATTAAACTTCCTGAAGCAAACCATAATTTAGAACTTTATAATAAACTTTACAATAAAAACTGAAAGAAGTTGTTTCTTTGATTAAGATTTTATTTTTAACCCAAACCCTTGGCGGTGGCGGTGCTGAACGAGTACTTGTAAATCTCGTCAACAATATGGATAAAACAAAATACGACATCACAGTTGCCACAATGTTTGGTGGGGGAGTAAATGAGAAATTTCTCAACGATAATATAAAGTATTTCTGCAAAAAAGCACCTATGTTTCCAGGTGTTTCAAAGGTTATGCGTTTTATTCCTGCGAAACTTCTCTATAAATATTTTGTGGGAAATGAAAAATATGATGTCGTTGTAGCATTTATGCATGGGCTTCCTGCTAAGGTGATTAGTGGTTGTACACTTAAGAATGCTAAAAAGATTTCTTGGCTTCACTGTGGTGACATGGAAAAAACAAGTATGTTCAGTTGTTTCCTTAACTTTAAGAGTGCGGTTAAAGCCTATGGCAGTTTTGATAAAGTTTTAGGTGTTGCAAAAAGTGTTTCAGATGCTTTTTCAAAGAAAACTGGACTTTATGATAATGTAAGTTATTGTTACAATGTCAACGATACTAATAAAATCTTTAATTTAGCAAAAGAAACAGTTGAATTAGATTACAAAGCACCTTTGGTATGTTCAGTTGGCAGATTTACAAGCGAAAAAGGCTTTTCAAGACTTATTAAAATCTCTAACAGATTACATAATGAGGGTGTTGACCATACACTTATGCTTATCGGTGGCGGTGCGTTAGAAGAAACCATCAAAGCAGAGGCAAAGAATCTCAATGAAAATGTTATTTTCACAGGTTTTCAGAATAATCCGTATAAATATTTGAATAAAGCAGATGTTTTCATTTGCTCATCTTATTTTGAAGGATTAAGCACAGCAACAACCGAGGCAGTTGTGCTAGGGCTTCCAACAATTTCAACTGATGTTTCAGGTGCAAAAGAAATTTTGGGAGAAAATAACGAATATGGTCTTGTTGTAGGTATGGAAGACGAAGATTTATATAAAGGTCTTAAAGAAATGCTTACAAACGAAGAACTTCGTGCTTTATATAAAGAAAAGGCAAAAATCCGTGGTGAATTCTTTAATACAGAAAACGCCGTGAGAGAAACAGTAAAACATTTTGAATAAAGGTGTGTTTTTATGAGTAAAGTATCAGTCATAGTTCCTGTTTATAATGCTGAAAAGTACTTAAATAAATGTGTTGATAGTTTGCTCAACCAAACACTCCAGGATATTGAAATCATATTAGTCGATGACGGTTCTCCTGATAAATCTTCTATAATATGCGATGAATATGCAAAAAAAGATAGTCGCATAAAAGTTATACATAAAACCAATGGTGGTGTTTCTTCTGCAAGAAACGAGGGTTTGAAGATTGCATCGGGAGAATTTGTAGCTTTTTTAGATTGTGATGATTATATTGAAGCCCGAGCATATGAGGTTGCATACGATATTGCAAAAAGCAATTGTTGCGAGTATGTCATGTGGGGCTTCTTTTGTGATTTTGTTGATAAAGATGAAAATATTATAAAACAAACAATTTCAATTCCTCAAAGCAAAAAATATGAACCTACTCAAGGAGAAGAGTTATTAAATCTTTCTGGTTATCTTTGGAATAAGTTATATTCAAGACAATTATTGAACGAACTAAAATTGTCTTTTGATGATAATATAACACTTTATGAAGACTTGCTTTTTAATGCTAAATTCATTACACAAACAACAAAATATGTTTTCATTTCTGAGGTGTTTACACACTACATACAAAGAAATATAGTTTCCTTGGGAACAAAATATAGAGAGAATTATTTTGAATTAGCAAGTGTTGCGTTGAATTGTCATATAGAATTATTTAAGTTTTGGAATGTTGATGAAAATGTAATAAGAACGCACATTATAGAGCAGAAGTTTAAAGTTATTTGGGGTGCAATGAGAAATGTTTGTTGCTCTAAATTAAGTCAAAATGAAAAAAATGAAAAGATAAAACAAATATGCAAAAGAGAAAATTATTCAAAAGATATTCTTTCTGCTAAAAGTCGTGGTATGAAGGATATAATTAGAAAATTAATTTTATTAACTCGTTGCAGTAAGTTAATAAGTAAAATTATCAAATAAGGAGAGTAGTAAGATGTTAAAGAAAATGCTTCCTGAACCAATTAAATGTCAACTGCATGCTTTAATACATAGCAAAGAAACTGATTCAATCTGGTTAGAAAAAATAAACACAGAAAAACGCAGAGTATTTGTATTTATTGCAGGATACTATCAGAATTTAGGTGATATGGCACTTACTTATTCTCAAAGGGAATTTCTGAAAAAGGCTTACCCAGAAGCTGAAATAATAGTTGTACCAAGTACTCAAACATATCAAAGCGTGAGAGTTATTAAGAAACATATCCGACCTGATGATGTTGTAACTACATTGGGTGGTGGAAATATGGATGATATATACACATCGCTTGAGGACGCAAGATTACATGTTGTTAAGAGTTTTCCTAACAACAAAATAATTGGCTTCCCACAAACTATGATTTTCTCTGATACAGAATTTGGTCAAAAGAGAATGAAAATAAGTCGTAGCGTATATGAAAAACACAGAGATTTAACATTGTTTGTAAGAGAAGAAAATTCTCTTGCACGAATTAAAAGAGATTTTCCAACAGTTAAGATTGGTTACTGTCCGGACATAGTTCTTTCCTTGAAAAAGGATGAACCAAAAGAAGTACGTGAAAATGTTCTTTGCTGCATGAGAAAAGACAAAGAATTAAACATTTCATCTGAACAAACAGCAAGTGTTATTTCTGCAGTTAAGAAAGAATTTTCCAATGTAATTGTCAGAGATACTGTCGATATACCATTAGAGGCTTGTCAACCAGATACCTTTGAAGCAACTTTAGAAGAGTTTTGGAAAATGGTACGTACATGTAAAGTTGTTGTTACTGATAGACTTCATTGTATGATTTTCTGCGCAATTACAGGCACACCTGTTGTTGTTATAGATAATACTAATAAGAAAATTTCAGGCGTAATTAAAGAGTGGCTTAGTGATATTCCTTGGATAGTCATGATGGATAAGTTTGACTGTGATAAAA
>CALEIS010000103.1 GCA_937877675.1 uncultured Clostridia bacterium
CTACCAAAGCACCTGTTTTTAATATACCAAAATATATAGGCAACCAGTCAATACAATTCATTAAAAGAATTGCAACCTTATTACCCTTGCCTATTCCGTTTTGTGTAAGCATATTTGCAAAACGGTTTGCTTTTTCTTCAAAAACTCCCCAAGTGATTTCACGTCTGTAAGGACGTCTTGCACCTGGCTCAACAAGTTCAAATTCACTCCAAGTGATTCGTCTAGTTTCTGGTTGCTCTGGATTGATTTCCACCAATGCTACATCATTTGGAAACTCACGAGCATTTTTTTCAAGTAAATGTACGATTGTCATAGTCTGTTCTCCAAAAATCACAATATTTTGATATTTTACTTTAATTTCCCTTAAAAATCAATAGAAATGGGAAAAAAGAAAATTTTTCAAATTATCTCTTGACATATTTGCTTTAAAGTGCTAAACTTTAAAGCGTTAAAGCAAATATACCACATCTCGACGTTATTGTCAAGTATTTTTTTAGTAAAGGAGTGATTTCAATGACAACAACAATGATGATTAGTATTCCAATGCTTATATGCTTTTTTTCTCTTATGATAGGTGTTGGCTTTTATTGCAGAAAAAAGGCTACTAATGTTGATAATTTTGTTTTAGGTGGTCGAAGTGTTGGACCTTGGCTTACTGCTTTTTCTTTTGGCACATCATATTTCTCTGCGGTTATCTTTGTTGGTTATGCAGGTCAGTTTGGCTGGAATTTCGGTCTTGCTTCCACTTGGATTGGTCTTGGTAACGCATTCATAGGCTCACTTCTTGCGTGGAGTGTTTTGGGAAGAAGAACAAGAGTTATGACACAACATCTCGACTCAAAAACAATGCCTGATTTCTTTGAAAAGAGATATGACTCAAAGGCACTTAAAATTATTGCATCTATAATAGTATTTATTTTCCTTATTCCTTACACAGCATCTCTTTACAACGGACTCTCTTCCCTTTTTAACAATGTATTTTCCATTCCTTACTGGGTTGTTGTTATCATAATGGCAGTGCTTACTGGTATCTATGTTATTTTCGGTGGATACATGGCAACTGCAATTAACGACTTTATTCAAGGAATTATTATGCTTGTGGGAATTGTTGCAGTTATTTCTGCTGTACTTATTAAAAACGGTGGATTTACACAGGCTGTTGCAAGTATTACAACTGAGGCAGGAGCAGAGTACACATCAATGTTTGGACCTAATCCTATTTTCCTTTTCTTTGTCGTTGTGCTCACCTCTCTCGGCACTTGGGGACTTCCACAGATGATTGGTAAATTCTACTCAATCAAGGATGAGGGTTCAATTAAAAAAGGTACAATAATTTCAACTGTTTTTGCCATTATCGTTGCAGGTGGTTGCTACTTCCTTGGTGGTTTTGGTCGTCTTTACAAGGAAGAAATGATTGCAGGTGGCTTCATTTCCAACTCCGGTGTTGTTATGTTTGACAAGGTTATTCCTACAATGCTTTCAGATTTAGCACCAGTAATTGTAGCACTTGTAATTGTACTTGTACTTTCTGCTTCAATGTCAACACTTTCTTCCCTTGTGCTTACATCTTCTTCAACTCTTACACTTGATGTTATTAAACCAAGACTTGAAAAGAAAAAGAAGATTGACGATAAAAAGAGCATCTTTATTCTCCGTGTTTTCATTGTTTTCTTTATTGCAATTTCTGCGATTATTGCAATTCTTAAGGACTCAATTTGGAAGGAATCAGTGTTTATCGCACAGATGATGGGTGTTTCTTGGGGTGCTTTGGCAGGTGCTTTCCTTGCTCCATTCCTTTATGGTTTATACTGGAAAAAGACCACAAAGGCAGCGGTTGTAACAAGTTTTATTTTCGGTACAGGACTTGAAATTATTCAGTTATTTATTAGTATGGGAGTTTTCAAACCTACCACACCGATTTTAAGTTTCGTCTTCACAAATTCACTTTACTCAGGTGTTTTTGCTATGGTTGGTGGACTGATACTTGTGCCAATAGTGAGCCTTTTAACACAAAAGACATTACCAAAGAATATAGAAGAAAAATTCAGTTGTTATAAAGCAACAGTTACAACAACGGTTACAACTTCATTAGGATAAAAAAAGACCACCTGAGAATTTCAGGTGGTTTTATTTTTTATTTCATCAGGTGTGAAAACACCTTTTTCGGTAATGAATGCTGTAATTAGTGAATGGTCGGTCACATCAAATGCAGGGTTGAGAGTTTTTGCATTCTGTGGAATCATGGTCTTTTCATACCACATCTCCCCTATTTCGTTACTTTCTCTCATTTCAATTACAATATCGTCACCTGTTTTGATGCTTTTATCAAAGGTTGAAAACGGCATACAGACATAGAACGGAATATTATAATGCTTTGCAAGAATTGCCACACCACTTGTACCGATTTTGTTTGCAGCATCACCATTAAGAGCCACTCTGTCACAACCTACCAAAACGGCATCAACGAGTCCGTTTTTCATCACGAATGATGCCATATTATCGCAAATTACAGTTGTATCAACACCTGCCTCAGAAAGTTCAAAGGCTGTAAGTCTTGCACCCTGCAAAAGTGGTCGGGTTTCGTCGGCAAAAACCTTTAAATTATGTCCCTTTTCCTTTGCAACATATATTGGTGCTAATGCTGTGCCATATTTTACAGTTGCAAGTCTGCCTGCATTACAATGGGTTAAAACTGAATTGCAATTTTTAAGAATTTCTGCACCATACTCACCGATTTTTCGACAGATTGCAATATCATCTTCAATCATTTCAAGTGCTTTATTTGTGAGATTCACTTTGAAATTATCTGCACTTGATTTTTCGGCAACTTTGAGCATTTCATCCGTTGCCCATTTAAGATTTATGGCAGTTGGACGACATAAAATGAGTTTTTCACAGTAGTCTTTTAACTCTGCAAAAAGTTTTTCATATGTATCTGCCTTGCTCTTATTCATAAGCACAGCAAGGCTTATCGCAGTAAACACACCGATTGCAGGAGCACCACGGACTTTAAGCATTTTTATTGCATCATAAATCTCGTCGTAATCGTCTGTTGAAATCTCTTTATATTCAGTTGGCAAAAGTGTCTGGTCAATGAAAACTGCCTTATTATTAGCAGTATCAAAGCCAACAGATGTACCATTTAAAAACATCAGAATTCACCTACAATTTCAGTAATGAGTTTTTGCATTTCTTCACTTTTTTGTCTGCCGATTGTAAGGACTTCTTCTTCAGTAAGTCTTTCCCCTGAAAGTCCTGCAGCTTTATTTGAAACAAGTGAAAAACCAAGCACATCAATGCCACAATGGTTTGCAGCGATTACCTCTTGCACTGTTGACATACCAACAGTATCTGCACCCAAAACTCTGAATGCACGGATTTCGGCAGGAGTTTCATAACTTGGTCCTGTACAACCGATATAAACACCCTCACGAAGTTTCATACCGAGTTTTTCTGCACAGTTAAATGCGATTTCACGAAGGTTAGGTGCATAAGCAAAGCTCATATCAGGGAAACGACAACCAAACTGGTCATCATTTTTGCCTATAAGACAGTTTTTGCCTGTAAAATTGATATGGTCGGTAATAACCATAATGTCACCAACATTGAAGCTTTCATTGATGCCACCTGCGGCATTTGTAACGATAAGTTTTTTCACACCCATCATCTTCATAACACGGATTGGCATTACAACATTTTGTACCTCATAGCCCTCGTAGAGATGAATTCTACCCTGCATACACATAACTTTTTTACCATTAAGTGTACCGAAAACAAATCGACCAACATGGCCTGGTGCTGTTGAAACAGGGAAATTTGGAATATCGGCATAGTCAACATACTGTGGGTTGTCAATTTTTTCACCCAAAGTACCAAGTCCACTACCTAAAATTATACCGATTTCAAAGTCACCAGTAATTTTTGATTTTATAAATTCAACTGCTTTTGTAATCATTGTGCATTAACCTCATTTACTACTTCACGGACAAGTCTGCTAACCTCGTAACCCATTCTTTCAACATCAATAGTTGTGAATTCACCATTCTTATAAAGGACTTCACCATCAACCATTGTAAGCACCACATTACTCTTGTTTGCAGAATATACTATATTATTAAGTATATCAAAATCAGGGTACATATTAGGTGTTGTCATATCAATTACAATTAAGTCAGCCTTGTTGCCAACTTTAATTTCACCACAATCAAATCTGCCCTGTGCTTTATAGCCATTGACAGTTGCCATTTTATAAACATCTTGTGGAGTTACAATATCTGCCTGATTATTAACACCCTTTGGCAAGAGTGCTGCTAAATACATCTCACGCATAATATCAAGTCCGTTATTACTTGCAGCAGAGTCTGTACCGATACCGATATTAACTCCTTTTTGAAGCATTTTGTAAGTATTACAAAAACCACTACCCAGTTTCATATTACTTGCAGGACAATGAGCAACAGTTACACCCATTTCTTTGAAAATATCCATATCTTCATCCTCAACCCACACACAATGTGCAAGAATTGTAGGACTATTAAACACTTTTGCATCATAGAAAAGACGAGCAGGAGTTTTGCCGTATTTTGCTTTGCAATTTTCGTGCTCTGACTTTGTTTCAGACAAATGGATATGATTGATAAAGTCTTTACCATTTGTGAATTCACCGAATTGTTCAATAATTGAAAGTCGGTTTGTGTATTCAGCATGAAGGCTCATATCAATTTTAATTTTGCCATTCTGTGTATTGTGATATTTTTCTGCAAGGTAAATACCCTCTTGAAAACGGTCATTTTGAGTAATATCCTCGTCAACAAAACTAACGATTGAACGACCGAAATTAGTCTTTGCCTTACTGTCGATTACTGCTTTCATTACACCATCACCGAAGAAATACATATCGGTAAAAGATGTTGTACCACTACTGAGCATTTCTGCAATTGAAAGCATTGTGCCGAAATATGCTCTGTCACAGTTAAGTCTGTCCTCAAATGGGAAAACTTTTTCGTTAAGCCATCTGTCAAGGGGCAAGTTTTCGGCATAACCACGAAGTAAAGTCATTGGTGAATGGGTGTGAAGGTTAACAAAACCTGATGACAATACTTTTCCTGTGCCATCATATTCTTCACCATAGTTTTCCTGTGGTCTTTCAGTACCGATATAGTCGATTTTATCACCCTTGACACCAACGAACATATTGTTCTGAATTTCAAAGTCTGGGGTGATGATTGAGATATTTTTGAATAACATTTTATTTATCTCTCCCTCCGTCATTTTCTTACGAAAATGCCACCTCCCTCGTCAGAGGGAGGCGTATAAGGTTTATTCAATAATAATTGTTTCGATTACTACGTCTTCTTTTGGTTTATTGTTGAAATAGTCTGCAGGAACTTTTGCGATTGCGTCAACAACATCCATTCCTTCAAAAGTCTGACCGAAAACTGTATGACGGAAATCGAGCCAAGGTGTGCCACCGATTTCTTCATATGCTTCGATACATTCTGTTGGGAAAACTATTTCGTCAGCCATTCTCATTTGCTCGAGTAAATTTTCAGGACATTCTTTTGCCTGAACGATAAAGAACTGGCTACCATTTGTGTTAGGACCTGCATTTGCCATACAAAGTGCACCACGAAGATTATGAAGTTCACCTGTGAATTCGTCTTCAAATGAATGTCCCCATATACTCTGTCCACCTGTGCCTGTGCCATTAGGGTCACCACCCTGAATCATAAAGTCATTGATTACACGGTGGAAGATAAGTCCGTCATAGTAACCATTTTTTGCGTGAGTTGTGAAATTCTCAACCGCTTTTGGTGCGAATTCTGGGAAAAGCTTGATTTTGATTTCTCCCATATTTGTTTTAATTGTTGCAATCATATCACCTGCAACAGGTGCATTTAACTGATGAAACATAATTATTACTCCTTATTCTTAATGCACCGCAAGGTGCAATTCATGTGATTTATCACAATTTATGATGAAATCAATTCATGCAAACTTGTTTGCAATTCATTTTATAATGATTTGCTACGCATGAATTGGCTTTCGCCATGAATTCTCGCTTCGCTCCGTGAATTGAATTCTTACGAATTCATTATTAGCCACAGAGAACTATTCCACACTCTTTAATGATTCTATCATATCAATCTTCTTAAGCTTTGCTGACATAATCCAGTTGACAATTATTGTGAAGAGAATTGTTAAGACTATTGCAATTAAAATACTTGTGCCACTTAATTCTCTACCAAACATATATGTATCTGTTTCAACGGTAGTCATAACAAATCTATGAAGAATTATACCCATAAACACACCAAGTATTATTCCTAAGGTGGTCAGAATAGTATTTTCACGATAAACATATCTTGAAAGTTCTTTATTATAGAAACCAAGCAATCTGAAAGTTGCAAGTTCTCTTCGTCTTTCACTTATATTGATATTATTAAGATTATAAAGAACACAGAATGCAAGTACAGCCGCTGAAACTACCATAAGAATAATGATAAAGTAAAGATTTTTGATAACCTTATTGATACCTTCAAGTTCATCATCACTGGTGATAACAGAGTTGACACCGTATAAACCGGTAAAGGCAAGTTTCATATCATCTGCTGTTACTTTGCTGATTGTTTTAATCATCATAATATTTATATCTGCTGTTGTACCATAAAGAGCCTGATACAAGTCAGGTGTCATATAAACATAGTTGAAAATATAGTTTTCAGCAATACCCAAAACCTTAACTTCTTTTGGTGTAACGGTTGAATCATCAATTTTAAGGTAAATTGTATCATTCACCTTAACATCTAACAACTGAGCATATTTTTCAGTAATGACAACACCATCATTTAAAAGGTTGATGGTTTCGCCACCTTTTCGTTCCTTAAGGTTGACGAATTTGTGGAAATCCTCAGGTGCTGTTGGAACAACAAGATATGCTCTCTTTTCATCTTTAACATCTGTTTCAGCATCGGAAGATGCAGAAATCATTGTTCGGTTTGCCTGCATATAGCCTGTTACAATCTGAGTATCTGCAATCTGGTTTATCAATGTGCTACGCTCTTGTTTTGTGATACTTGAATCCACACTGATAATTCCGTCATAGGTGAAAATCTCGTCATACTGTTTTGTGGTCATTGATGACACAGAATCACGGATACCTAATCCCACAAGAAGAAGTGCCATACATCCTGCAACACCAAAAATTGTCATGAAGAAACGCTTTTTGTATCTGAAAAGATTTCTAAATGCAGATTTCTGACCAAAGTTGAGTCTTTGCCAAATAAATGTAAAACCTTCAATGAATGTACGCTTACCTGCTTTTGGTGCTTCTGGTCGCATAAGAGATGCAGGTTCACTCTTCAATGCTTTGAAACAAGCAAAGAATGATGCAGATGTTGTACAAAGAACTGCAACCTCACCTGCAAGAAGTGCATAGAGAATATTAAACTTAATAACATTGTCACCAAGGTTATAGTAAACTGCACGATAAGCAGTAATAATAATTGGTGGAATTGTAAACTGACCAACGATTGAACCAATAATACTACCTAATACACTTGCTAATGCCGCATACATAAGGTATTTCATAATGATTGAACCCTTGCTATAACCAAGAGCCTTCAATGTACCAATCTGAACTCTTTCTTCCTCAACCATTCTTGTCATTGTTGTAAGGCTGACGAGAGCTGCAACAAGGAAGAAAATAATTGGGAAAACTGCACCGATTGCACTAATGCTTTCTGATTCGTTAAGATAACTTGCATAAGTTTCTATGCCGTTTCTGTCAAGCACATGCCATACTGGCATTTCAATATTTGAAACATAATTTTCAAGGTCAGAAAGTTGGTCTTTTGCCTTTTCGAGCTCACGCTCTGCCTTTGTTTTATACTGCAAGAATTCTGTTTCAGCCTGTTTGATGAGTGTATCTGCTGTCATAATTTCTTGTTCAGCATTCTCAAGTTGACCTTTATTTGCAACAAGCTCCTGAATTTGTCCAAGCTTTACCTTTGCCTGAAGTACCTCAAACTTGCTTTCTTGCACCTTTGTCTGTGCAGCAAAAATGAATGGTTCTAAGCCACTGATGGTTTTATTAATTTCTTCTACTCTTTGTTGCTTTTCATAGATTACTTCGGGGTCAGCATTAGGGTCCAGCATCATAGCATTGATTTCAGCCTCGAGTAATCTTCGTTCTTCTTTTGCCTCATATAACTCGTCTTCTACTGCGTCAAGAATAACATTTGCAGCTTCAAGAGCTTTTTCAGCAGTCTGGATTTCCGCCTCCATCTGAGGAAGATAAACCTCAGCATTTTCAACTATTTCTTTATTCGCTAAAATTTCCTGACGAGCTTGTTCGATAACTGCTTTTTCTGCATCAAGCTTTGCCTGAGCATCCTGGATAGCAGTTGTTGTTTCTGTATCAGCAATACTAACTTCGCTTCTTACCTTATCAAGTTCTTTATTTGCTGACAATTTAACTGTTGTATAACGAAGTTCGCACTGTTTACCGGCAATATCTTCGATTTCTTTAACAACTTTATTTATTGCCTTTTCATAATCCTTACCATAGCAGTTAAGTTCCTTTGCACCTTCAACTGTTATATAAATAGATGTGTAGGCTTCACTGACAAAAGCCGGAGTAGGAAGAACAATATAAGCATCACCAATACCGTCACCTACATTACTTGTTCCAACTTCACCATTAAGGTAATATGAAGATGAACAAACACCAACGATTTTATATGTATCTGTTACAAGTGTTTTGGTAACTTCTTCAGATGTACCTGTTGACAATGTCAATGTATCACCCACTTTAAGTCCTGATTCTTCAAGAAACTCTGGGCTAACGATACACTGGTCATACGCCTGTGGGAAATCACCATTTGTAAGTTTAAGGTCGTTGATGGTCTTTGGCATCGAAATTGCTCTTGTCACAATTTCTTTTGCATCAACAATACAGAGGAAGTCAGTTGTAAATGAGCCTTCAACCTCTTTAACGCCTTCAATCTGACTTATTTTTTCAAGGTCATCCGCTGTAAGTCCCAATGTACTTACAACCCTGATGTCCATAAGATTTTCTTTATCATAAACTGCATCTGCCGTCATATACATAGCAGGCATAGTTGAACGGATACCCGAATAAAAGGCAACACCCAACGCAACTATGAGCATTATTGATATGAAACGGCTTTTGCTTTTTTTGATTTCACGACGGAAATCCTTAAAAAGTGATTTTGTCATATCTGCTACTTTCCTTTACCACTCAATCTGTTCTGCTGACACTGGAGTTTTATTAACAAGGATTTTATCGACTTTACCATCGTTGATTTTGATAATTTTGTCAGCCATTGGCATAAGTGCTGAGTTATGAGTAATAACGATAACTGTCATACCCTTTTCACGGCACATATCCTGTAAAAGTTTAAGAATTGATTTACCTGTAATATAGTCAAGAGCACCAGTAGGCTCGTCACAAAGCAAGAGTTTAGGATTTTTTGCCAATGCTCGTGCAATCGCAACACGCTGTTGCTCACCACCTGAAAGCTGTGATGGGAAATTGTCTTTTCTGTTTGCAAGTCCTACTTCACCGAGAATTGTTTCTGCATCAACAGGATTTTTGCAAAGTTGAGTTGCAAGTTCAACATTTTCGTATGCAGTAAGATTCTGCACAAGGTTATAAAACTGGAAAACAAATCCAACATCATCACGACGATACTGAGTAAGTGCTTTTTCGTCGAATTTGGAAATATCGACCTCATCAACCTTGATTACACCTGATGTTGGCTTATCCATACCACCAAGAATATTCAAAACAGTTGTTTTACCTGCACCTGAAGGGCCAACGATTATTACAAATTCACCCTTTTCAATAGGAAAACTTATTTTATCCACCGCATTTATCTGGATTTCACCCATCTGATATGTTTTCACAACATTTCTGAACTCAATAAATGACATAATATATCTCCTTTTCTTTTAAAGAAACTGACATTTTTACATACCAAGTCATTATACCATAATAATATAAATAATGCTATATAAATTTTCGAATTTCTATCTTAATTTTCTGTTAATTTTTTATAAAAAAAATAATAGACAAATGTTGATTATTGAACAATTTAGTGCTATAATGATAAAAAATATAGTTTATGGAGATGAATTTATGTCTATCAATGAGAATGATAGCCGTGTAAGGCGAACCAAAAAACTTATCCGTCAGGGTCTTGTTGAATTATCCAAAACAAAAAGTATTAGCAAAATTACTGTTAAAGAGCTTACCGACCGTGTTGAAATTAACCGTGGTACTTTCTACCTTCACTACAAGGATGTTTACGACCTTGTTGATTCAATAGAAGATGAACTTTACAACAGCTTTGAAAATCTTTTTTCGCATATCACAAGTGAGCAGGTTCTGAAGCATCCTGTTGACGTATGTGAACTCTTCTGTAACCATTTCCACGAGCAGATTGACGTATATTCAATGCTTCTCGGCAAATACGGTGACGCACAATTTTCATATAAAATCGGTGAACTTTTCGACATCAAAGTTTATGAAATTATCAAATGCATATTTGTAAATATGAATAAACCAAAGTATGACTTTGCATATACATACGGTAAATACGGTCTTGTAGGACTTGTTTCCTGCTGGTTTACCGAGCACCCTGAATGGACTCCTCGTCAGGTTGCTGAAATGTGGTTTAATATCACAATGTTAGGTCTTTGGGGAATTCTTGACGATGAAGGCAAAGAGGTACTTAGAAATGTCCAGAGTACTGATTAAAGCCTTTATCCGTGACTATGAAAACACAGGGAATTTAAAGGTCAGAGAAGCCTATGGCACTCTTGGTAGCATTACCGGAATCATAGTAAATCTCATTCTTGCAATTTCAAAATATTTTGCAGGTATGATTTCAGGTAGTATTTCTGTTACTGCAGACGCAATCAACAACCTTTCCGATGCAGGGTCATCAATCATTTCCCTTGTAGGAGTTAAACTCTCTGCAAAACCTGCTGACAAGGGTCATCCCTATGGTCACGGTAGAGTTGAATATATTTCTGCTCTTGCAGTTTCATTTGTTGTTTTGCTTATGGGAATTGAGCTTTTCAGAAGTTCAGTTGACAAAATAATAAATCCTGTACCTGTAAAATTTAATTGGGTTTCCTTAATCATCCTTGTTGTCAGTATTTTAGCAAAACTTTGGCTTGGATTATTTAACAGAAAACTTGGCAAAAAGATTAACTCCTCTCCTATGATGGCAGTTATGAAGGACAGTTTTAGTGACTGTCTTGCAACAAGTGTTGCTCTTATTGCAATTATTATTTCTGCATTTTCTGATGTAAGTGTTGACGGCTATTTAGGTGTTATCGTTGCTGGATTTATCTTCCTTGCTGGTTTTAACATTCTTAAAGAAACTATGGCTGACTTACTCGGCAAACCTGCAGACCGTGAATTCACAGAAGAAATTGAAAAGAAAATCCTTTCATACGACAAAATCGTTGGGGTTCACGATATGATTATCCACGATTACGGTCCAGGACGAAAATTCGCTTCAGCCCATGCAGAGGTTTCTTCCCTTGACGATATTATGGAAATTCACGACATTATCGACCTTGCCGAGCGTGATATTTTCAATGAATTTGGTCTTATGATTTCAATTCATACTGACCCGATTGTCACAGATGATGAAAGAATTATAGAGTTAAAAGAAATGACAATAAAAATTGTCAAAGAAATTTCAGAGGAAATGTCAATTCATGATTTCAGGGTTGTTGATGGTCCAACACATACAAACTTGATTTTTGATTTGATTTCTCCACATAAATTTCACATGAGTAATGGTGAAATTATCCAAACTATTGAAGAGAAATTGAGCAAAATAGACGAAAGATATTTTGTTGTAATAACTATTGAACACTCTTTTAACTAAAAATAAAATTTTTGTCGATTTACTCTTGAAAAAGACACAAAATATAGTAAAATATAATACACAGTTTAAGTACATATTGTTTATGATTTTTACGGAGGTTTAATTATGGCAGACAGAGAAATTACCACAATACCAAATGGCCCTCTCGGTATTATTGCTTTACCGGGATGTGAAGAAATGGCTGAAAAGATTGACCGTTATCTTGTAAAATGGCGTTCACAGCAGGATTCTGAACACAAGTCAACAATCGCTTTTTCAGGTTATGAAAGAGATACTTATATCCTTGAAGCTAGTTTTCCTCGTTTTGGTACTGGTGAAGGTAAATGTACACTTCATGAATCAGTTCGTGGATACGACATCTACATTCTCATCGATGCTTTTAACCACGGTGTAACATATAAAATGTATGGTCAGACAGTTCCAATGAGTCCAGACGACCACTACGCAAACCTTAAAAGAGCAATTTCTGCTATCGGTGGTAAGGCAAAGACAATTACTGTTATTATGCCTATGCTTTACGAAGGCAGACAGCACAAGCGTTCTTCAAGAGAATCTCTTGACTGTGCAGTTATGCTTCAGGAACTCTGCCTTTCAATGGGTGTTGATAACATCATCACTTTTGATGCTCACGATGCTCGTGTTCAGAATGCAATTCCTCTTAATGGTTTTGAAAGCATTTCTCCTGCATATCAGATGATTAAAGCTCTTGTAAACAATGTTGATAACCTTAAACTCGACAAGGAACACACAATGATTATTTCTCCTGACGAGGGCGCTATGAGCCGTTGTATGTTGTATTCAAACTACTTAGGTCTTGACCTTGGTATGTTCTACAAACGTCGTGACTATTCAAGAATTGTTGACGGTAGAAACCCAATCGTTGAACACTCATTCCTTGGTTCAAATGTTGAGGGTAAAGATGTTATTATTATCGACGATATGATTTCATCAGGCGAATCAATGCTTGATGTTTCAAAGAAAATTAAAGAGCTCGGTGCTAACAGAGTATTCATCTTCTCTGCTTTCGGTCTTTTCAATGCAGGTCTTGACTCATTCGATAAGGCTTACCGTGATGGCCTTTTCGACAAGGTATTCACAACAAACCTTGTTTATAGAATGCCTGAACTCAAGAAGCGTGATTGGTATTGCGAAGTTGAACTTTCAAAATATCTCTCATACATCATTGATACACTTAACCACGATAAATCAGTTAGCAAACTTCTTGACCCAGCTGATAAAATTGAAGTTCTTCTTAAAAAAGCAGGACTTAAATAAAATTACAAGCACCCTACGGGGTGCTTTTTTAATGCTGAATGCTGAATGTCGGAATTGCGTTGCGATTATAATTAAACTGTCAAATTGGAGTTTACAGGGATAAACAATTCGTAGGGGTCGGCGTCCTCGAC
>CALEIS010000104.1 GCA_937877675.1 uncultured Clostridia bacterium
ACAATTTCAGCGCAAGAGGCCGTTTCTCTCGGCGCAAAAATCCTTACAGACCATCTCGACCTCTTTGTTGACCTCTCAGACGAGACAAGAGAGATAGAGACAATGACTGTTAAGCCAGACGATACAAAGGGTAAGATTCTTGAAATGACTATTGAAGAACTTGACCTTTCAGTTCGTTCTTTCAACTGCCTCAAACGTGCAGGTATCAATACAGTTGAAGACTTAACAAACAGAACAGAAGAAGACATGATGAGAGTTAGAAACCTCGGTAGAAAATCTCTTGAAGAGGTTATCGCAAAACTCGAATCATTAAACCTCTCATTACGTAAGGAAGACGAATAATAAAGGAGTGATTTTGAATGCCAGGAACAAGAAAACTCGGCAGAACAAGCGATCACCGCAAGGCTATGCTCAGAGGTATGGTAACATATCTTATCGAGAACGGTCAGATTGAAACAACAGTTACAAGAGCCAAAGAAGTAAAGGCTATGGCTGAAAAGATGATTACAATCGCTAAATCAAGCGACCTTCACTCAAAGAGACAGGTTTACTCTTACATCACAAAAGAGTCTGTAGCTAAGAAGTTGATGGAAGAAGTAGCTCCAAAGTTCGCAGATAAGAACGGTGGCTACACACGTGTTATCAAGACCGGCCCAAGAAGAGGCGATGCTGCTGAAATGTGCATCATCGAACTCATCGCTGACTAATGCGGTAAGGCTTTAATAGACCATAAAAATAACACCTTGGAGAAATCCAAGGTGTTTTTTTATGTTAGTTGCTTCATTCTACTGTCGGTAGGATGACATAATTTTAGTTTTGTGATATATTATTGGTGGGAGGTGGATTTATGGATAATAAGAAAATCGGTAATTTTA
Organism: uncultured Clostridia bacterium; assembly: GCA_937877675.1. Lineage (GTDB taxonomy): Bacteria > Bacillota > Clostridia > Oscillospirales > Acutalibacteraceae > Fimenecus. Next base: position 876 of record CALEIS010000104.1, read on the forward strand.
TAGCCGAAAAACGAAAGCAATTAGGGTATAGTCAAAAGGAATTGTCTGAGAAGCTGAATGTTACAGATAAGGCGGTATCTAAATGGGAAACAGGTAGAAGTATGCCAGATGTGTCACTATTAATTCCTATTGCAAATTTGTTTGGAGTTTCAGTGACAGAATTACTTAATGGTGAAGAAATTTCACAAGAAAACATGAATGCAGCAGCAGATGAATTACTAGTAAAATCTCTTGAATATACCCCATTACGGGACCCATATCTTTTTTTGATAGGGTGGTATGTATTTTCTTGTGTGTACTATTTATTTGGGAGATTTCTTACTATTTGCGGTATGTATAAATATAATATTAGCTTTCCAGAAAACAGTTTCGTTGAGTTCTTAGAAATAGTATATTACCCAGAGGCAAATGGAATAGGATTTATACTTGCTATGATTGCATTGGGAATAATGACTATAATAACAATAGCATTCTATGGGAAATATATAGCAAAACCAACTTTGGTATTTGCATCCACAATGCTTATGCCTCCGCTTATTTATGCGTCACTTATCCAAATGTTTGACCATTTCGAATGGGTCATATTAACTTCATATGCAATTTGCTTTCTCCATTTTGTTCTAACTACAATCTTTTTGATTAAAGACATAGAAAAATTTGATGATATATAAAAAAGGATGGTTCAAAACCATCCTTTTTTTGCTGTTTATCGTAATTTAATCCCAATACAGATAAACCCATTATCAATGATGTCAACGACGCCATATTCATCACTTTTTAATGCACCGGGGCAAAATAATTTAATACCATCACAATTGTTTTCTTGTTGAAGATGAGTGTGTCCGTAAAGAACTAACTGACAGTTGTTTCTTTTTGCAATAGAAATAAGTCTGCTCATTGAGCTTTTAACATATTCGTAGTGTCCGTGAGTTATGTAAATCTTAAGTCCACCTTCGTTTATGATTTGGTTTTTAGGATACTTACAATGAAAGTCGTTATTTCCTTGAATTTCGTAAACTCTCTTTCCTTCAAGTAGTGGTTTTGCACGTTCAAAATCAGTGTGACCATCACCTAAAAACACAACAACTTCGGCTGTTGGTTGAGCCTCAATTGCTTTTTTCATGGAAAAGAAATCACCGTGTGAGTCGGACAAAACAAGTATTCTCAAGCATAACACATCCCTTCGTATCATAGTATTAATTATACAATATTATGGTGGTGGTTTCAATGAATAACAATAATTTTGATGAAATAATCAATTCTATAAAGACACAAAACAACAAACAAGAGGCAGAGGAGTTCCTTAAACAAAAACTAAACCCCTCACAGACAAAGAAATTACAGGAAGTTATGAGTGATAGGTCAGCGTTGGAACAACTTTTGTCAACACCACAAGCAAAGGCATTATTAAGAAAATTTATGGAGGATAAAGATGATTGATATTGAAAATCTGCTTTCATCAATTAGTGATGAAGATATGGCAAAAATAAAGGATTTGGCAAAAAATCTGTCCACTAATGAGGAAAAGAAATCTCCTGAACCGGAGAAAAATAATTTTCCCATAGATTTGAATACAATGAATAAGGTTATGTCGGTTATGGGAAAAATGGGCAAGGATGATTATCGTACAAGACTTATAAACGACCTTAAACCAATGCTTAGTGATGAAAGACAGAAAAAGGCTGATGAAGCCATGAAATTTCTGCAACTTATGGAAATTTTACCATTGCTTAGGGGGATGTTTTAATGGGTAATTATTCATACTCAGAAATTCAAGATATGCAGAGAAAGGCTATGGAAAGAGTTCGTGAGATGAAGCGAAATTCGGAAGTAATTACGCAGTCTGCACAGAGAGAGTTTAACAATGAAAGCAGTAATATCTCTTTTTCAAAGCCTATTACACCAAAGGTGACAAATATGCCACCAAATTTCCCCAAGGAAACAGCTTATCCATCCTTTAAGACTGTTTTTGAGGAAGAAAAGGAAAAACCACGCAAAGAGGAAAAGTTTGAAAAAAGACCAGTGAAAGAGAAAAGAAATAACTCTCTTGAAGCTCTGTTTGCCGAGCCGGATAAGGCGTTGTTGTTAGGACTTATTATGCTTTTAAAAAGCGAAAAAGCTGACGAAGCACTTATTATGGCATTAACTTATATTTTGTCGTAAAAAAGTCGAAAATTGTCTTGACAAATGAACTTTAATGTACTAAAATCTCATTATTAACTTAATAATCGTGTGAAGCAGATTGGAAGTAAGAACTGACTGTCTGTGGACGATATTCCGGAGAACTCTGCTAAAGGCAGATACCGAAGGTGCAAGGCGTAATGCTAATCTCTCAGGTCAAAGGACGGAAATTTCTTTTTAGATTTTTCAGGACTGATTGTATTATGCTTTCAGTCCTTTAATTTTTGTAAGTTAGTAACCAACTTAAAGGGGAGAATGTAAAATGAATTTTAATGACATCTTGGTGGCAATTGATGACTTTGTGTGGGGTGTACCATTGATGGTACTGATTCTTGTGGGTGGATTATTACTCACATGCAGAACAAAGCTTATCCAAATTTTCCGTTTACCATTGGCTTTAAAGTGGATGGTTAAGGAAGAAGAGGGTGGAAAAGGTGATGTTTCATCATTCGGTGCTTTGTGTACAGCACTTTCAGCAACTATTGGTACAGGTAATATTGTAGGTGTTGCAACTGCAATTTGTGCAGGTGGTCCTGGTGCTCTTTTCTGGATGCTTGTTGCAGCGTTTTTAGGTATGGCAACAAAGTATGCTGAAGGACTTCTTGCAGTTAAGTATCGTACTTTTGATGCTGACGGACACGCATTGGGTGGTCCATTCTACTATATTGAAAAAGGTATGGGTAAGAATTGGAAATGGCTTGCAAAAGCATTTGCAGTTTTTGGTGTACTTGCTGGTCTTATGGGTATTGGTACATTTACTCAGGTTAATGGTATTTCATCAGCAGTACACTCATTCTTTGATGCAAATAATGCAAATACAGTAAACATTCCATTCATTGGTGAATATTCTTGGTCTATTGTAATTACTTCAATTATCCTTGCTGCTGTTGTAGGTCTTGTTGTTATTGGTGGTATCAAGAGAATTTCAAATGTTGCAACAGTTGTTGTACCATTTATGGCAATTGCATATGTTGTGTTTGCTCTTATGCTTATATTCTCAAATCTTAATAAAATTCCAATGGCAGTGGAACTCATTGTTAAGGGTGCGTTTAATCCTTCAGCAGTAACAGGTGGTATTGTTGGTACAATGTTTATAGCAATGCAAAAGGGTGTTGCTCGTGGTATTTTCTCAAATGAATCAGGTCTTGGTTCTGCTCCTATTGCTTCAGCAGCGGCAAAAACAAAAGAGCCTGTTCGTCAGGGTCTTGTTACTATGACTGGTACATTCCTTGATACTATTGTCATTTGTACAATGACAGGTCTTTCAATTATTCTTACTGGTGCATGGAAAGTAGAGGGTCTTGAAGGTGTTGGCGTTACATCCTATGCTTTTGGTGAAGGTATTCCATTTTTACCAGAAAGAGTAACATCATTCATCCTTATGGTATGTCTTGCATTCTTTGCTTTTACAACAATTCTTGGTTGGGACTACTATTCAGAAAGCTGTCTTAAATACCTTACAAAGGGTAATAAGAAGATAGTTAAAGTGTTCAGATATCTTTATATCCTTGCAGTTTTTGCAGGTCCATACATTACAGTTTCAGCAGTATGGACAATTGCAGACATTTTCAACGGACTTATGGCAATTCCAAATATGATTGCACTCTTCGCATTGTCAGGCGTTGTTGCAAAAGAAACAAAGAAATTCTTTGCAGAAGGAAAACACAAAACCAAATAACAGACATAGACAAAGGCGAGGTAAAGAACCTCGCCTTTGTTATTTATAACGTAAAAATTAAATTTGTCGAATTACAATTATTTCTTCTCATTTATGAATGCTCTGAAAAGTGGCAAACAGGATGAGAAGAATTTTTTATAGCTTTCGCAGTAATCTCTGTCGGCTCGTGTACGTTTGCAACCACCTGCACGACATACAGGATAGAACTTGCATTGTTTACACTTTTCAGGCACTGCAAGACTTTCTCTTAAAAACTCGATTGCTTTTTCACAATGTGCAAGAGTGTCAAAATTCTCGTTTTCATCATTTATATTTCCCAAAAGCCATTCATCAGTACAATAGAAATCGCAGGGATAAATATTTCCGTTACCTTCTGCGACAAATTGATGCATACAATGTCCACACATACCACATTGTTCCGTAGGATTCCCCAAAAACTGATGAACAATATTGTCAAACCAACGAATACTTGTATATTGCCCTCTCACATAGTCCTTAACATAGTGGTTAAAGCCCTTTATAAGGAAATCGGCATACTGTTCAGGTGTCATATAAAGTTCACTTTCGGTAGTGTCACCAAAAGGTCGCAGACAAGGGATGAATTGCAAATAACGAAATCCTTTACTACGAAAATACTTGTAAATTTCGTCAATATGGTCGGCACAGTATCCAGTAAGGACAGTGAGAATGTTAAATTCTACTTTATGTTTCTGTAACTTTTCAGCAGCAGCAATAATCTTATAAAAGGTGTTCTCTCTGTTGGCATCAACACGGAATTTATTGTGCTCAAAATTACCGTCAAGGCTTAATCCCACAAGAAAATTGTTGTAATGGAAAAATTCACACCATTCGTCGGTCAGAAGTGTTCCATTTGTCTGTGTACTGAAATAAATCTTGCTATTTAACTTGTTTGCAGATTTGACTTTCTCAACAAAATGCTTGAAATAGGGGAGTCCTGCCGTTAAAGGCTCACCACCCTGAAAAGCAAAAGCAACACTTTCACCATTAGCAAATTTCAATGCTTTTTCTATTAAATTGTCAGTTGTTGAGTCCTGCATAATACCAAAGGAAGAAACCTCACGTAATTCAGTAACATTGTGATAAAAACAATATTCACAACGCATATTGCAAAGGCTTGATGCAGGTTTAATCATTATGGAAAGTGGTGGCATGGCATTTCACCCCGTGAAAATTGATAACATAATTATATAACAAACCCCATTGAAAATCAACTTCTCAATGGGGTCATATTATTTAAGCATTTTTGTAATATTCGTAATTTATACCACGACGATTATCTTTGAAATCCTTCATTACAGAATCCATTTGCTTATTCATTTCATCTGCGATTTCAGGATATGTACTTGTACGGTTGTAGTTTTCACCTTTATCATCAGAGAGAACAAAGAGCCAATTCTTACGAGTTTTGTCAAAGAATGCAGGGTTATCATTCTGCATCTTACGGAAATATTTGAATGTTACATATTCGTTTTCAGTAAGAACAGGGTATTTATAATCCTTATATTCTTCACGAGCAAGAACATCCCTAGTTTCTGCTGTATATTGAATTGATTTAAGTTTTTCTCGTTTCATATGGAGAATTGGATGCTCAATAGTGTGAATTGCAGTATCGTCTTTAAGGACTGGCATCATTGATACACCGTCAATAGTTCTGTCAAATGGTAAGAAATGTTCTGTACCACCGTTACCAGTAATTCCACAAAGGTCGATAAGTGTTGGGAACATATCACAAAGAACACCACTCTGTGTTCTTGTTTCACCCTTTTCCCAAAGTCCACCATTATTTTCCCATTTAATCATAAATGGAACTTTTTGACCTGCTTCGTATGCTAAATACTTACCACCACGAAGTCCGCCTGTTGAGCCTTCAAGGGCAGGACCGTTGTCACTTGTGAAAATAATAATGGTATCGTCCATAACATCTAATTCTTCAAGTGTGTTAAAGAGTTCACCAAGATAGTAGTCAAATTCTGTGATACAGTCAACATATGTACCCATACCAGTTGTGCCATCAAAACTATCACCTGCAAAAACAGGTCCGTGTGGCCATGGAGTTGCATAATAAGCAAAGAATGGCTCATCAGAATTTGTAACCTGGTCAGTAATCCAACCATTGATTTCTTCGTGAATCCATTCGCTTAATTTACTTTGGTCTTTCTTACCATCAACAAACATTTCGTCAGTACCGTGAACAATTTCATATTCACCATTTTCTTCAGAAACATGGTAGAAAGGATTCATATCGTTAACATGGTGGCTACCATAGAAATAGTCAAAACCTTGGTTAGTTGGGAGATATTCACCATAGTCACCAAGATGCCACTTACCGAATGCACCTGTGTTGTAACCTGCACTCTGGAATACTTCAGCAATAGTGATTTCATCACCCAACATACCATCAACATTGTTACCCATTTCAATAGAATTGAAAAGACGAGTTGAAGCAAATGGTGAGAATGTGTCGAATGTTGGATAAATAACATTGTCAGCATATCCACGGAAAGGATAGCGACCTGTCATAAGACTGAAACGAGCAGGTGAGCAAACTGAATATGCAGAATAGAAATTATCAAAGTTGAGTCCTTCTTCACCAATTCTGTCCATATTTGGTGTGTCATAAATTGCACCGTTAAGAGAAATATCACCATAACCCATATCGTCCATCATAATGAAAAGCACATTAGGTTTATCAGTGGTGTTTTTATCAATTTTCTTTAAGTAGTCGTCGTGACCTTCCCAAAGTCTTTCAACATTTGGTTGTGAACGAAGATTCATTGTAAGTACATAAAGCACAGTAGCACCTGCAAGAACGATACTCATAATGCTTGTAGCCACAAATTTTGTTCCCTTTTTGTCAAAAGCCTTTTTACCTACAATAAAAAGAACAACAAGAGCAATAATGCAGGGAAGAACAAGTAAAATGTTACCACCTAAACGAACAAAGAAATTGTAATTACTTGCACCGGAGAAAAGTGGGTTTCCTTGGGATGTCCAACCTGCTTTACCACTTGAAAAAGCGCCAAAACCTGCATCAGCACCCCAGATAGTATAGTACAATACTATTGAAAGAGCAGGAAATGCATATGCAATAAAATTCCATAAATAAAGCTTTTTAAAAATAAAAAGACCAAGAATAATAAGTGCAGATACAACGCACATATACGCTACATTGACAACCGCAACGATGTTAAGGCGCATTACTTGTAAAGCAATTGCAAGTATAATACCAACTACCATAGTAAGGATAGGAAATAATTTTTTTGAGTTATCGAATAAAACTCCCTTTTTCATAATTAGTCCTCCTTATACTTTTTTGACTCATCAAGAATTATCTTGTGTACTTTTTCGTTAAGTTCTCTTACCTGTTCACGATTCATTGTGCTTGTTTCAATTGGGTCAAGAACAGTAACTGATACATCAGTAGGAGTAATAACACCACCAGCACCTTCAAGAATTTTAAATGCATTTCTTATGTAAATTGGCACAACAGTAACACCTGTTTTTTGTACAATTTTAAAAGCACCATTTTTGAATTCATCAGGTGTGTTTGAAAAACCACGTTTTCCTTCAGGAAAAACAACCATTGAAAAACCGTTTTTGATTTGTTCAGCAGTTTTGTTAAGAGCCTTAACACCTTCTCGTGCGTTTTCCTGATTGATTGGAACACAATGAAGGATATGGCTTATTTGTTCAATTGCAAAGAAAGTGTTAAGCTGCATTCTCATTAAGAAACCATAATCAAAATCCTTTAATGCATGTAACAAAATTGGAACATCAGCATAACTCTGATGGTTTGGAGTGAAAAGTACTGGACGGTCTGTTGGAATTTTTTCAAGACCTGTAACAGTAACCTTTACTTTTGCCGCTTTACAAACAAAACCTGCCCATTTTTTTACAGCCTTAAAGCCGAATTTGTCAGCTTTTTCTTGTTTGCCCTTTTTTTCAAGTTGCTTATGGTAAAAAATCTTTGGTTCCATAACAACAAATAAGTGAGCGAAGATTTTTCCAAATGCTGCATAACTGAATGCTTTTTCTTTAAAATTTTCCATAATTTTATGCCTCTAAATAATCAATATATTCTTCTAAACACATACCAAGCTCATTCATTTTTTTAGCGTGTTCAACGCCAACATATCTGAAATGCCAAGGCTCATACATTATGCCAGTAATATCAGTTTTATCTTTTGCATATCTAAGAACAAAACCATAGTTTTCTGCATTTTCCATAAGCCATTTAAACTGTGCAGAATTTTCAAAGGATGTACTAAGTGTGAAATTGCCTTGCTGAAGAATATCAAAACCAAGACCTGTGTTGTGTTCACTTGTACCTGAGAAAGTGCGTTCCCAGTTTGCCTTTTCGATGGCTTTCTGTTCGGAAAGACCTTGACCCATATATGTATTAACTGAACGAGTAAATAATTTGTCCTGCAAATAAATACTTCTGTATGCAGAAACAAGTTGAAGTGGCACACCTGCTTCTTTTGCAGCAGCAAACATATCCTTGAGTGGTTGGTAAGCAGCTCTGTCAACGGCTTTTGTGGAGTTGTGCTCTTCACAGTTCAAGAACATAGCATCAACAGAATTGCCGTTTGCCCAGTAAACCAAATCCCACTTAAAATCCTCAGGCAATTCATACTGTCTGTTTAAAAGCATAAGATTTCTGCCGTGTTTGAAGATGTCGGCAGGAACTGCATCAGGTGAACGATATTTAACAGTACTGTAAAAAGATGTTGAAACAGGAGGTTTTGGTTCATCATCCTCAGGATTTTCAGGTTCGGGTTGAATGTCTGTTGAGGGTTCTTCTTTTTCTTCGTCCTCTTTGTTACTTGCATTCTCATCAGGTTCAGTTTCATTGTTGTCCTTTTTTTCTGTACGAGAATAGCCTGTTTTTTTATCTTCAGAACCATCAGAGCATGATGTCAAAGGAATAATTGCAATACATAAAGCGACTATGATTGAAATTACCTTTAAAATAGTGTTTTTCTTTTTGTTTGACATATGTACCACACCTAATTCATGAAATGAAATATACTATATTATAGCATGAAAAGAAGGTGAAATACAAGACCCTAATAATAGACATGGTGATGAAAAAATATGCTGTTTATGTAACGGTCTATTGACAATTTTCTATTTTTGTTGTAAAGTATTAGGGTAAATGTTTAACTTTTGAAAGGAGTTAAAAAAATGGCTAAGAAACAGTTAACCCCAGAAGAATATAAAGCAAAGCTTGAAATAAAAGAAGCAAAAAGAGCAGCATTTTCAAAATCATTCTTTTCTGCACTTGCAGTTTTACTTTCACTTGTAATGGTGTACGGTGTGGTTGCTATTGCTCAGACAACAATGTTATCAGTTGGCGGTGGCTCAGTAAGCACTGGTGCTGAAGCACCAACAGAAAAGGTGGAAGATGGTTCACATCTTGACTGGAGTGAGGATGCAGGAAATGAAGACACTGGCGAAAATGGTGAAGGTGCTGGTGAAGAAGGAAACGGAGCTCCAACAACACCAATTGCACAGTATAGATTGTTTGTGAGTGCATTCAACGGTGTTAAGACAAATGCTAAATCTGCAACTCTTGTAAAGAAGAATGCATTTAACTATAATAATCATGTTAAGGCTGGTGCTCTCTCATCATTGGGCGAATCTCTTATGGGCTCACTTCTTAAAGAAGAAGCTGTAAATGCAACTTACACAGGTGGTGACATTGCAGCTAATTTCCCACCAGCAGGTAATACATGTAACCTTAAAACAGAAGATATAGCTGATATTAATTGCAGAGAAGAAGGCAATTACTATATCATCACAATCAGAGTTAAGGCAGAAACAGACCCAGAGTTTGGTTATGGTGTAGGCTCAGTTGCTTCAGTTCTTACAAAGAAATCAATTCAGGACCCAATTTCAAGCGTTCCAATTATCAATAGAATTGAGCCAAAATGTGCTTATGCAGTAACAGAAGTTACAGCAAAGATTGAAAAAGACACAGGCAACCTTGTTGAGTATTATTTCAACCTTCCAATGATTCTTTACATGGACAGCTACGAAATCGGTCTTGGTTTCGAAGAATGGTGGACAGTTGCTTATTAATTAAATAGGTACATAAATTTTAAGGACCCGACTTAATTGTCAGGTCCTTTTTGTTTTACTCTTCCGTCTGTTTACCTAAAAATGATGCTGCAACGGATAAAAGCTTGATTTCCGTCTGTGTGGGCATACTACCATCAGAGCTAAGCAAAAGCACAACAGCACCTGCAACATCACCACCACCGATAATTGGAAAAGCAATTCCTGCTTCTTTTTCTTTGTCACTCAAAGGATAAAGTGCCTTTGTGTCAGGGGATGCCACATAGTTTTCACGGTCTTCCATAAGCTTTTCAAGTTCAGCGGAAATGTGCTTGTCCATAGCATCCTTTTTTGACATTCCAGAAACTGCAATAACATGGTCACGGTCGGTAATAATTACAGGCAAATTTGTAGCTCTGTGCAATACATCCGTGTATTGACTCGCAAATTCTGATAACTCACCAATGGGAGA
>CALEIS010000105.1 GCA_937877675.1 uncultured Clostridia bacterium
GTAAAAATACTTAAAATGCATAAAACTACTTATACCAATTATGAGCAGGGCAAACGCGAACCACCTTTTGAATTAATAATTAAATTAGCAAAATTCTATAATGTTTCAACCGATTATATTGCAGGGTTAACAGATATTCCACATAAAAGATAAAAGCAGAACTAATTCAGTTTCAGTTCTGCTTGTTTTATTTTACGGGACGCCGAGGTCGTCGTCCCCTACAATATAGATACATATAAGAAAAAGGGCGATTTTGAATCGCCCTTAATTTTTCGTTTCTTCAATTTTCTCCATATACATTTGATATGCTTCTTCAATTTTTTGAAGACTAATCTGTTTCCACAGCAAACGTTCCTTCTCGCAATCGTTTGACTCACCAAGCAACATATCTCCACCTAATGTAATTATTTCCTCTGTTTCTGAGTCCTCATTGATATAGCATAGTGCATTTTCATGTGAAGTAAAGTCTAAATAAGGACATTTGTTTAATAAACACTCGTATTTGGGAGAACAGTCATCAGATTTGCAAAATGACGGAATTTCTGTTGTTGAATTAGCATCATAATTTCGAGTACAGAATAGTTCAATTAAAATATGATTAATCATATCAAACCACCTATTACTTTTTATTGTTCTTATCTCTTTCACGGACTACGAATCTTGTTGGTGTGCCTTCAAGTCCGAAAACTTCACGGATTTGGTTGTCGATATATCTTTGATAACTGTAATGGAACAAGTCCTTATTGTTTACAAAGCAAACAAATGTTGGTGGACGTGTTGAAGCCTGAGTCATATAGTAAATCTTCAAACGTTTACCCTTATCTGATGGTGGCTGAACACGTGCAGTTGCATCTGCAAGAACATCATTAAGTTTACCTGTTGAAATACGCATAGCATTCTGTGCATCAACGAATTTGATAAGCTCAAAAAGTCTATCAAGTCTTTGACCTGTTTTGGCACTGATAAAGATAATTGGTGCATAGCTCATAAATGAGAAATCATTCATAAGTTTTTTACGGTATTTATCCATTGTCTGACCGTCTTTTTCAACCAAATCCCATTTATTAACTGCGATAATACAAGCCTTACCAAGTTCATGTGCAATACCTGCAACCTTTGAGTCCTGCTCTGTAAAGCCTTCAACTGCGTCAATCATAATAACGCAGACATCGGCTCTTTCAACTGCCATCTGTGCACGGAGTACAGAGTATTTTTCAATCTGGTCTTCAACCTTACTCTTACGACGAAGACCTGCAGTATCAATAAACATAAATGAACCGTGTTCATTGTCAATATATGTGTCAGTAGCATCCCTTGTTGTACCTGCGATATTTGAAACGATAACTCTTTCTTCACCTGCAATTTTATTGATGAGTGATGATTTACCTGCATTTGGTTTACCGATAACAGCAACCTTTACAGTGTCATTATCTTCTTCGTTTTCATAATCTTCAGGGAGATATTCAAGTACCTTATCAAGCAAGTCACCTGTACCGTGACCGTGAGCAGCAGAAACCTGAATAGGGTCACCAAGACCTAAGTTATAGAATTCATAGAATTCTGCAGGTGGCTCACCCAAAGAGTCGGCCTTATTTACACAAAGAATGATTGGCTTATTGCTCTTAATAAGCATTGTTGCAACTTCTTCGTCAGTAGCAACAACACCAGTACGAACATCAGTTACAAAAATAATAACATCAGCACTGTCAATAGCAAGTTGAGCCTGACGACGCATCTGTGAAAGAATAATATCGTCTGAATAAGGCTCAATACCGCCTGTATCAACAAGCATCATTTCGTGACCGAGCCATTCACAGTCGCCATAAATTCTATCACGAGTAACACCTGGTGTATCGTCAACTATTGAAAGTCTTTTACCGATAAGCTTATTAAAAAGTGTACTTTTACCAACGTTGGGACGACCAACGATTGCAATTACGGGTTTTGCCATTATTCCACCCCCAAAATATCTTTTAAAACCTGACCACCGTCACCGTTAGTCAGAATAATTTTCGTATTTAATCTTTCTTCTAATTCCTCAAGAGTCATATCATCAAGGAATTTGTTTTTGTTTTCAGTATGATTTGTATAATCACTAATCATAGAGCTTGGTAAAATCAAATATTCACCTAATTCACAATCCTTCAACTGTTCATAAAGGTCAATTCCTGTTACAAGCCCTGAAACTGTTATAGTTTCACCGAAAAAGTGATTAACAATCTTCTTAACCTGAATTTCAATATTGTATTTTTCTTCTGCTTTTTTGCAGAGTTCATTTAAAAACGGATAGAAATCTGCACCTGTTGCCATAGTTACTTTTTTATAACTTGGTTTTTCGTTACAGTCTTCCATCTCATCAAGGAAATCATCAGTAAATGAACGAACCATTCCCACACCATTATCAAACTGTGGAAATCCGTCATAATACTCGGCATTTGGCAATTCTCTTTCTGCCTTAATAAAGAATTCGTCGGCAGGATAGCAAAGACCTATCCCAAATTCTTTACGGAATTTACTTGAATACTCTTCAATTATATCGATAGTTTCCCCTGCCGTTTCTTTGTTATAAGGTTCGAGTTTTTCTAAGCCTTCACGGAATTTTGTAATGCCAACAGGCACGGCAGCGATACTCTGAACTGACGGATAAAGTGAGGATAATTCTTCAATGCTTCGTCGGAGTTCATCACCATCATTTATGCCCGGGCAAAGTACAAGTTGAGTATTCATTTTAATACCGGCATCTGCAAATCTTTTAAGAATTTTAAGGCTTTCACCGGCATTTTTATTTTTCATCATTTTGACACGAAGTTCAGGGTTCATTGTGTGAACAGAAACATTCACCGGACTGATGTGCATTGAGATAATACGCTGAACCTCATGTTCGGAAATATTGGTAAGTGTAATATAATTACCGAAAAGGAATGACAAACGACTGTCGTCATCCTTGAAATACAAACTAGGTCTTAAACCCTTTGGTAACTGGTCAATGAAACAGAAAATGCACTTATTTTTACAATGCTGTTGCTTATCCATCAAATAAGTTTCAAATTCAAGTCCACAGTCGGTATTCTGAGCTTTCACAACCTTATATTTTCCGTCGCCACATTTAAAGGTCATTGTGACATTCTGCTCTGCCATATAAAAATCAAAGTCAAGAACATCCATTATTTCTTTACCATTTATTTTAAGCAATTCGTCCCCTGCTTTAATGCCTTTTACATCACAAACAGAGTTTTTCTTAACATTACTAATTTTTACTGACAAAACATATCACCTACCTTTTTTTAAGCAAGACTAAAAGGCGGAGAGAAATCGTTCTTTCCGCCTTCTTAAATCAAAAGATAATTCTAAAGGAATTAAGCCTCTTCTTTAAGAGCAACAACCTGTCTTCCCTTATACTGTCCGCATTCACCGCAAACTCTGTGTGGTCTCTTGTACTGACCGCAGTTTGGGCACTTTACAAGCTCAGGAGCTGTCATCTTCCAAACGTTTGAACGTCTCTTATCTCTTCTTGTTTTTGAAACTCTTCTCTTAGGTACTGCCATTTGGGGCACCTCCTTATAAATATTTAAAAATAATAATTAACTAATCTTCAAGCAACTGTAATAAAGCTGCCATTCGTGGGTCAACATCTTTTTTGCAATCACAAGGACCCAAATTAAGATTTTTACCACATTTGGAACAAAGTCCCTTACACTCTTCATCACACAAAAATCTTAATGGTAATGAAAAGATGATATCCTCACATACAAGTGAAGATAAATCAAGCACCGAATTTTCAACAACAATATAATCGTCGTTTTCTTCGTTCATGAGGTTGTTTGCAAGTAAATGCTGGAAATCCACCTGAAAGTCCTTCTTGAAGCCCTCGGCACATCGACTGCAAACCACGGTTGCTGAAAACTTTGCACTTCCTGACAACGACACAATTCCCGTTTTATTCTCGATTTTACCACTAACCGCAATTCCCGGTGTGTCAAGTGAAATATCGTCAGAAAGAGAGTATTCTGGTTCAAAGCAGAAATCGAATTCTTTTTTTGAGCCTTCAAGATTAAAAATCTGTTCAAGTTGAATATTCATAAAACATTCCTCATTACATGCGTTAAATATTATATATTTATATTTCGTTTTTGTCAACAAAAATTTTCAATATTTTTTGTAGAAAATGCGAATTAAAATTCCTATTTCACAGAAAAACAGCGGGAGCAAGCTCCCGCCCTAATTCACTAATAACTAATTAGTTAATTTTTTCGCAATATTCAAACATTTCTGCTGGAAGGTCAGCTGCTTCTGATGAAATTGTGAAAGTAAACTTAGTACCAGAAATCTTTGAAAGTGCATCAACCTTCTTAAGGAAAGCAGCAAGTGCTTCACCTGTTCTGTCTGTGTCTTCTGCGATTCTGTATGTAGCATCAACAAAAATATCTGTAATATCGTGGTCACCTGCGCAAATACCGCTTAAGAAGCCATAGAATGCGTCATAACCTGCGATTGAGAATACGTCTGTAGCAACGAGTCTTGCACGATAGTTTACATCATATGTGAGCTTTGTTTCTTTTTCAACACATACAACATTACCACTTGACACGTGAACTGCATCATTTACATGCTCAACGAGTACCTTTGTTTTTCCTGTTCCTTTTTTACCGATAATAAGAGAAATCATATTATCTCCTCCTATATATTTATTATCCATCCCCTAAAAGATGGTCATTTCCCTTTTTTGAATTATAAATTAGTCAAGTCTTGCTAAAAGTTCTGCCTGCTGTGCCTCATAACCTGGTTTACCAAGAAGAGCAAACATATTTTTCTTATAGCTTTCAACGCCTGGCTGATTGAATGGGTTAACACCTAAAACATAACCTGAAACTGCACAAGCCTTTTCAAAGAAATAAACGAGATAGCCGAATTCATATTCGTTCATTTCAGGTACTTCGATACAGATGTTTGGTACGCCACCATCAACGTGAGCAAGCAATGTACCCTGATATGCCTTACGATTAACAAAATCCATTGTTTTTCCAGCAAGGAAGTTAAGACCGTCAGCATTAACATCGTCTTCTTCGATTACTACTTCTCTCTTTGGTTTTGTAAACATAACAGATGTTTCGAAAAGCATTCTCACACCATCCTGAATGTACTGACCCATTGAGTGAAGGTCTGTTGAACAAACAACGCTTGCAGGGAAAATACCCTTACCGTCTTTGCCTTCGCTTTCGCCGAAGAGCTGTTTGAACCATTCGTTCATCATTGTGAAATCAGGCTCATAAGCAA
>CALEIS010000106.1 GCA_937877675.1 uncultured Clostridia bacterium
CTTTATAAAATGAATATTCCTCTCCGTAGATTTAAAACAGGTACTCCTTCACGAGTTAATAGACGTAGTGTTGATTTTTCTGAACTTGAAGTTCAGGAAGGTGATGAGAAAGTTATTCCTTTTTCATACGAAACTGTTGACTTGCCTGAAAATAAAGAAGTTTGCCATATTACATATACAAATCTTGAAACAAAGAGAATTATTCTTGAAAATATTCATCGTTCCCCTCTTTACTCAGGAAAAATTGAAGGTGTAGGCCCAAGATATTGTCCAAGTATAGAGGATAAAATTGTTCGATTTGAGGAAAAGGAAAGACATCAGCTTTTTATTGAGCCATGTGGACTTGATACAGAAGAATTGTATTTACAGGGTATGTCCTCTTCCCTTCCTGAAGATGTTCAGCTGAAATTCTTAAGAAGTATCAAAGGTCTTGAAAATGTTGAGGTTATGAGAACAGCTTATGCTATTGAGTATGACTGTGTTGACCCGTTGGCATTGAAAGCATCTCTTGAGTTTAATGATATAGATGGACTTTTTGGCGCAGGTCAGTTTAATGGCTCATCAGGATATGAGGAAGCTGCAGCACAAGGACTTATTGCAGGAATCAATGCTGTCCGTAAAATTCAAGGCAAAGAACCATTTATTCTTGACCGTGCAAGTTCATATATCGGTACTCTTATTGATGACCTTGTAACAAAAGGATGCTCAGACCCTTACAGAATGATGACATCTCGTAGCGAATACAGACTTTTACTTCGTCAGGATAATGCTGATATTCGTCTTACAGACTATGGTTATGAAATCGGACTTATTTCTCAAGAAAGATACGATAATTTCAAGAAAAAGCTTGAACTTATAAAACAAGAAAGAGAAAGAGTGGAATCTGTTACAATTCCACCATCAGATGCAATAAATGAGGTACTTGTTTCACGTGAAACAGCACCAATGAAAACAGGTATCAGACTTGCAGAGCTTATCAAACGTCCACAACTTGATTATGAATGTCTTACACCATTCGACAAAACACGACCAGATTTGCCATGGGATGTTTTTGAGCAAGTTGAAATCGACCTTAAATATGAGGGATATATCAAACGTCAACAGGCAAAAGTTGATGAGATGAGAAGACTTGAAGTTAAGAAAATCCCTGCAGATATAGATTATGACGATGTTTATTCACTCCGTCTTGAAGCAAGGGAAAAACTTAAAAAGGTAAGACCTGAAAGTGTTGGTCAAGCTTCTCGTATAAGTGGAGTTTCCCCATCGGATATATCTGTTTTGCTTATTCATTTAAGTAAGAATGAAAGAAAATAAAGGAAAATGATTATGTTAAATAAAGACTTACTTTATAACACAATTAAACCATTTGAAATAAATGTTGATGAAGATGCTTTTGCTCGTCTTGACACTTTTGCAGAAATGCTTATCGAAACTAATAAAAGTTTTAACCTTACTGCAATTAAAGAGCCAGACGACGTAACAGTTAAGCATTTTGCAGACTGCTTATCAATTTTCAAATATGTTGATATTCCTGAAAATGCAAAAATTATTGATGTTGGTACTGGTGCTGGTTTTCCTGGACTTGTTTTGAAGCTTTACAGACCTGACATTCAGATGACCTTCCTTGACAGTACAAAGAAAAGACTAGGTTTCATTGAAGGCGTTCTGAATGAGTGTGGAATTAAGGGTGATATTCTTCATATGAGAGCAGAAGAAGCAGCACAACTCAGTAAATATAGAGAAAAGTACGATTTTGCAACAGCTCGTGCAGTAGCAGCACTCCCCGTCCTTTCTGAATATTGTTTACCATTCGTTAAGGTTGGTGGCAGTTTTGTTTCAATGAAATCTGCAGAAAGTAATGAAGAAATTAGTGAGGCTAAAAAGGCTATCAATATTCTTGGTGGTAAAATTGAGGAAGATATTTTGTTTGATTTAGTCGAAAATATGCCTCGAAGAATAATTCGCATTAAAAAGAATTCGCAAACTCCGACAAAATACCCAAGACCATCTGCACAAATCTCCAAAAAACCGTTAAAATAATATCGAAATTCATTGATATCCCGTCGTTTTTACACGATGGGATTTTCTTTACTTTTCTGCCTCTGTGGTGTTATTCTTATGTCAAGGACAAGCACTGCGGAGGTTTTTTATGAAGAAAAATAGTTATTACAAGACAAAAACAGAAAGCAAAATTCTTCTGATTCCGCAAAATGATATTCTCCCAAATCCTAATCAACCAAGGAAAAGATTTGATTATGATGAACTTGAAGGTCTTGCACAGAGCATACGTGCTAATGGTATTCTGCAACCATTATTAGTTAGACCACTTGAAAATGGCAGATATGAGTTGATAGCCGGTGAGCGAAGACTCAGAGCGGCAAGATTGGTCGGAATAACAAAAGTACCTTGCATAGTTAATGAAATTTCCGAAACGGATTCCGCAGTGTTTGCCATTCTGGAAAACCTTCAAAGGCAGAATCTCAATTATTTTGAAGAAGCAGAAGCACTTGCGGTACTTGTGAGCGAATATAGATTAAGCCAAGAAGAATTATGTAAGAAACTAGGTAAAGCACAATCAACACTTTCAAATAAATTAAGACTTTTAAGGCTAAGTGATGAAATGAGATATAAAATATCTCGTGCCGGACTCAGTGAGCGCCATGCCAGAGCATTATTAACCCTTAATGATGAGGTTCAACGAGCAAGAGCGCTTTCCATAATCATTGACCGTCATTTAACAGTAAATGAAAGTGAAAATCTAATTGAACAGATGCTCCGCAAGAATGAAGCTCCTAAAAGGCAAATTCTTAAAGGATTTAAAGATATAAGAATATTTATAAATACTCTCAATAATGCTGTTGATACTATTCGTCGTGCAGGAATTGATGCAGATTCAGTAAAAACTGAAACAGATGAATATGTTGAGTATATTGTGAGAATTCCAAAACTTGAGGACAGACCAATGGTCAGTAATCAATAATTAGTTAGGTAAAACCACGGTTATCCCCCGATAACTAGTGATTTTATAAATGTGGCGAAAGCCACTCCATATCCTTCTCTTTCACACCCCACATCCACAGCGAAAGGCT
>CALEIS010000107.1 GCA_937877675.1 uncultured Clostridia bacterium
GAAACTCTTGAAAAGATTGACCTTATAGAAAAGAATGACGATATTAAAACATTCTTTGACCTTGATGCAAGTGGTATTTCATTTGTTTTCAATCTTAACTTCCTTGGAACTCTTATTCCTACTCAGGTTTTTGCTCGTGATATGGCAGAAAAGGAAAATACTTGTATCGTTATGGTAACATCAATGAATGCTTATCGTCCACTTACAAAAATTCCTGCATATTCAGCAGCAAAAGCAGCAGTTAAGAACTTTACAGAATTTATGGCTGTTCACTTTGCAGATGTTGGTATCCGTGTAAATGCTATTGCACCAGGATTTTTCTCAACAAACCAGAATAAAGCACTTCTCTGGAATGATGATGGAACTCCAACTGCAAGAACAAACAAAATTCTCAATGCAACTCCAATGAAGAGATTTGGTGAAGCAAACGAACTTTCAGGTGCATTATTATTCCTTTGTGATGAGGCATATTCAAGCTTTATTACAGGTACAAGTATATGTGTTGATGGTGGCTTCTCTGCATACTCAGGAGTATAATCAGTGGTTATTTTCCCGTTATAGCTCGTCTGAAATACTCGTTAATACACGCAAGTATTAACTCCGTTTTCATACGGCTCTAACAAAAAAATACCTCACTGCTTATATTTTCTATATAAGTTTGTGGGAATATTTTGGAGGTTATATTTATGAATTTAAATTTAAGAAAAAAAGAAGATTGTATGTTTGATATGATTTCACTTGGTGAAATTATGCTCCGTCTTGACCCAGGTGAGGGCAGAATTAAAACTGCTCGTTCATTCCGTGCTTGGGAAGGTGGCGGTGAATATAACGTTGCTCGTGGTCTTCGTCGTTGTTTCGGTATGAAAACTGCAGTTGTAACAGCATTTGCAGATAACGAAGTTGGTCGTCTTATCGAAGATTTCATTATGCAGGGTGGTGTTGATACATCACTCATCAAATGGGTTAAATATGACGGTATCGGCAGAACAGTAAGAAATGGTCTTAACTTTACAGAACGTGGATTTGGTATCCGTGGCGCTGTTGGTGTTTCTGACCGTGGTAATACAGCAATTTCTCAGCTTAAAGCAGGTGACATTGACTGGGATTACATTTTTGGTACTCTCGGTGTTCGTTGGCTTCATACAGGTGGTATTTTTGCAGCACTTTCAGAGTCAACTGCAGAAGTAGCTATTGAAGCAGTTAAAACTGCAAAGAAATATGGCACTATTGTTTCTTATGACCTTAACTATCGTCCATCTCTTTGGAATGATATTGGTGGTAAGGCAAAGGCACAGGAAGTTAACAAAGAAATCGCTAAATATATCGACGTTATGATTGGTAACGAAGAAGATTTTACAGCTTGTCTTGGCTTTGAAATCGAAGGTAACGACGAAAATCTTAAGGAACTCAATATTGAGGGTTACTACAAGATGCTTGAAAATGTTGTTAAGGTTTATCCTAACTTTAAGGTTATTGCAACAACTCTTCGTACAGTTAAAACAGCAACGGTTAATGACTGGTCAGCAATCTGCTATGCAGATGGCAAGGTTCATAAGGGACTTGAACTTCCAGGTCTTGAAATTCTTGACCGTGTTGGTGGTGGCGACTCATTCGCATCAGGTCTTATCTATGGCCTTATGACAACAGAGGATGCACAGACAGCAGTTAACTACGGTGTTGCACACGGTGCACTTGCTATGACAACACCAGGTGATACATCAATGGCATCACTCAAGGAAGTTGAAAATATAGTTAAAGGCTCAGGCGCTCGTGTACAGAGATAAGGAGATGTAATTATGGATAAAGAAAAAATCATTACCCGAATTCAGGACTGTGGTATCGTAGCAGTTGTTCGTGCAGAAACAGTTGACCAGGCTATCAGAATTACTGATGCTTGTATCGAAGGTGGCGTTGCTGCTATCGAACTTAC
>CALEIS010000108.1 GCA_937877675.1 uncultured Clostridia bacterium
TTGTTGGTATTATCGTTGGTGTTCTTGTTATAATCGGCGCTGTTATTGCAATTCTCTTTGCAACAGGTACTTTTGACACAGATTCAAAGAAGGAAGAAACAACTACTGAAGAAACAGACAAAAAGCAGAACAAGGACGAAGATAAGGACGAAGATAAGGAAGAAAATAAAGACGAAAATAAAGAAGACACTACTGAACAACAAAATGATGAGCCAGTAGTAGGTCAAAAGGTTGAGTATGGTAAGGTAAGTCTGGTTACATCAAACGACCTTGTAGGAAATAGTATAGGCGTTGGTGACGGAAAGATGTATGTTTATAACGACTATCCTGTACGTACAGAGAATTTCACAATTGAAACAGTTGCAGGAGCACCGGATTATGTTACAGAAGACGAACTTGCAGCTGCGTATTCAGTGCTTAATCTTAGTTCATATGAAATGAAAAGCTTCAATACATATGCTGTTAGTGGATTTAAATATACAAAAGCAGTAGTAGCGATGTCAATGAATGGTATAAATATGTATGCTGACGTTTACATCATTTTTGTAGATGGTCAGTGTGTTATGATAACATTCAATTCATTAGGAGACACCACATCAACTGGTTTTGCAGATGAGATTGCAAGTATTAGAGTAAATGGTAGTGCATTACCGTATTAAAAAATAAAAAAGAAACTCCTATGATTGATTTCATAGGAGTTTTTTATGTCATAAAGTTTATTAACTATATTTCTTTATGATGTCCATCATTTCTGTCCATTTGCTTTCCATATCTTTTACAAGTTCGAATTGTGTACGGCAACGGTCAAGGTTGTGTTCAGGATAATCAACGTGGAAATAGATGTCACCATTGAGATAGTCAGTAAGGAAACGGATTCCACATTCATATGTCATCATTTTAGCACCCATTGGGAGAAGCTCTTTTTCAAGGTCTGTCAATGCATCTTTTGCACTGCCAAGATAACCTTTAACATATGCTTCATAAAGTGGAAGACTCAATGTTACCTTTGAAAGGTCTTTTTCATCTTCTGCTGCAGTGTTAGCACCAAAACGGATACTGTCACCAAAATCATAAAGTGAAAGACCTGGCATAACAGTGTCAAGGTCAATAATGCAAATACCTTTGTTAGAAACATTGTCAAAAAGAATATTGTTAAGTTTTGTGTCGTTGTGAGTAACTCGCAAAGGAAGTTTGCCCTCATCAATCAAATCAAGAAGCACATGAGTTTCTGCTTCGTAACTTAATGCAAATTCAATTTCATCCTTTACGGTTGAAAGTCTGCCAGAACGGTTTTCCTCGATAGCCTTTTTAAGGTTTTCAAAACGGGAAACAGTATTGTGGAATTTTTCAATAGTTTCAAAAAGAGTTGAACCATCAAAATCGGCAAGAAGCTTCTGAAATTCACCAAAAGCAATACCCGCATTACAGAAAACTTGCTCATCATCAATGGAGTTACAGGTGTAAACATCGTCGATGAACTTGTAAACTCTCCAGCATTGATTTTTTTCGTCTATAAAGAAATATTCACCAGTTTTGCAAGGGAGGAAAGTGAGTGTGCCACGGTCCGCCCAAGGATTATTCATCATTTCATTCTTTTTACGGATGTGATTTGTAACAGCAACAATGTTGCTCATAAGCTCATCAGGTTTTTTAAAAGCTTCAGTATTAACTTTTTGAAGCACATATTTTGCAACATTACCATTTTCTTCAAAGATTAAAGTGAATGTACTGTTAACATGACCGTTATTAATTTTTTCATACCCTGTAAATGTTCCGTTAAGTGAGAACATATTACATATTTTTTCTAAGTCAAAAGGAAAGTTTGACAAAAGAAACACCTCGTTATTACAAAAATAAGGCTGACTTTATGCCAGCACAGAGAAAATAACCATGCCTATTATATAACTTTTGTCGATTTAAGTCAATATGCACTTTGTATAAGAGAAGATGAACGCATTTTATTGAAAATTTCTCTTTACATAAAGGCTAATTTAATGTAAAATATGTGATGTATGGTAAACGGAAAATTGTGTTTGCCGCGGAGGTGTTTTTATTATGGAACCAAAGTATAAAAGAGTACTCTTAAAAGTCAGTGGTGAGGTCCTTGCAGGGGATAAAAAACACGGCTTTGATTTTGACACAGTAAATAGTGTTTGTTCTGCAGTAAAAGAAATGGCAGATATGGGCGCTGAAATCGCTATCGTTGTTGGTGGTGGTAACTTCTGGAGAGGACGTAGCAGCGGTGATATGGACAGAACAAGAGCGGACCATATCGGTATGCTTGCAACTGTAATGAACTCATTGGCTCTCGCTGATTCACTTGAACAGATGGGAGTTATCGTCAGAGTTCAGACTGCTATTGAAATGAATAAAATTGCTGAGCCTTACATCAGTCATCGTGCAAAGCGTCACCTTGAAAAAGGCAGAGTTGTTATTTTTGGTTGTGGTACAGGTAACCCATTCTTCTCAACTGATACTGCAGCGGCTCTCCGTGCAGCAGAGATTGATGCTGACATTATCTTCAAGGCTACTAATGTTGATGGTGTTTACGATAAAGACCCAAATCGTTTTGATGATGCTGTTAAGTATGATGTAATCACACATCAGGACATTTTGAGCAAGGGACTTGCAGTTATGGATAGTACAGCTGCTTCTCTTTGCCGTGATAATAAAATTCCACTTCTTGTTTTCAATCTTCAACAGCCTGAAAATATGATTAAGGCTCTTAAGGGAGAAACAGTTGGTACACTCGTTGTTGACGAGAAATAATCAAAAAGGAGAAACATTATGAATACAGTTTTTGAAACAATGAAAGAAAAAATGAACAAGACTATTATGGCTCTTGAAAAGGAATTTGCAGGTATGAGAGCAGGTCGTGCTACTCCAGCAATTCTTGATAAAATTTCAGTTGACTACTATGGTGTTCCAACACCAATCCAACAGATGGCTGCTGTTTCAGTAAGCGAAGGTCGTGTACTTGTTATCCAGCCATGGGACGTAAGCACAATCAATCCAATTTCAAAGGCTATTCAGGCTTCTGATATTGGCATCACTCCAATGAATGATGGTAAAGTTATCCGTCTTACATTCCCACCACTTACAGAAGAACGTAGAAAGATGCTTTGCAAGGATGTAAGCAAAACTGCTGAAGACTCAAAGGTTGCTATTCGTTCAATTCGTCGTGATGGTATCGATAAAATCAAGGCAATGAAGAAAAATAGTGAAATTACTGAAGATGACCAGAAGA
>CALEIS010000109.1 GCA_937877675.1 uncultured Clostridia bacterium
CATACAAATCACCTACTGATATGGGTGTTAATATGGCTGGTAACTGTATTATTGATGAAGAAGTTGTTTTAATGGCTTCAAAAAAGGAAATCTTACGTCGTCACTGTAATTACCTTGTTCAACAAAAGAATAACAAGAAAGTTTCAAGTGAACTCTACAAAATCGAACTCATTATGAAACAGTTGAACATAAGCACTGATGACAGACCGGTAGTTGCTTCTGCTTTGCATATTTCTGAGATGACAAATGCACCTGTTACTGCTATTGAACTCCACGATGGAAGAGTCATTACAGGTAAAGCATCCGACCTTTTAAGTTCTTCATCTGCAATGCTTTTAAATGCACTTAAAGCAATTGCAAATATTGATGATGATATTCTTCTTATCTCACCTACTGTCTTTGAGCCTATCAAAGCATTAAAGGTTAAGATGCACGAAAGAGATACTAGTCTTCATCCTGATGAAATCCTTATTGCACTTTCAATCTGTGCAACAATGAATCCTCTTGCAAAAAAAGCTCTTGAAGCAATCAAAGGATTAAAAGGATGCGATGTTCACGCAACTGTTGTTCTTTCAGACACAGACAAAGAAACTCTTCGTAAGCTTGGCACAAACGCAACCTATGAGCCATATATTAAAAACGACAATTTATATTACAACTAAGATTTAAGGGACTGTAAAATCAGTCCCTTTTGTTATTTTATTAACAAATTTCCTTGACATAAAATAGATATTTTTATATACTTATAATGTAAAAATTTATGCTCAGATTTGAGGAGGAAGTGTTTTTATGGATTCAAAATATGAATCACTGTTTACACCTTGGAAAATAGGTAATGTAGAAATCAAAAACCGTATTGTTATGTGTCCTATGGGTGGTACATCACTTTTCGGTTGGTTTGAACTTGGCGGTTGTCATTTTGACAAAGAAGCTGCTAAACTTTTCTTGGAAAGAGCTAATAACAATGTTGGTCTTATCATCCCTGGTATCGCACCACTTCGTGATACATTCTGGGGCAAATGGCTTTGGCAGAATCCAAAGATGTTTGAAGAGCTTAAAGAATTTATGGACGAAATCCATAAGACAGGCGCAAAACTCTTTGTTCAGCTCACAGCTGGTATGGGTAGAAGCTGGGCTATTACAGAGCTTGTAGCACCACTTCACAGAAATAAGTTCACACGTGCACTCGTTAAACCAATTCTTGATACATCTCACGAATTAGCATCTCCAAGCCCACAGCCTTCTCGTTGGGCTCCTGATATTATCTGTCCTGAAATGACAAAGCACCAAATCCACGAAATCATTGAAGCATTTGCAAAAACTGCAAAGCTTTGCCGTGATGCTGGTGTTGATGGTGTTGAAGTTCACGCTGTTCACGAAGGTTATCTTCTTGACCAGTTTGCTATTGAATTCTTTAATAAACGTACTGACGAATACGGTGGAAGTTTCGAAAACAGATATCGTTTCGCAGTTGAAGTTGTTAAGGCTATTAAAGAGTCTTGCGGTAGCGACTTCCCTGTTTCACTCCGTTACTCTGTTGAGTCAAAGATGAAGGGCTTCTGCGAAGGTGCAATGCCTGGTGAAGACTATACAGAAGTTGGTCGTGCAATGCCTGAATCAGAAAAGGCTGCTAAGTACCTTCAGGATGCAGGTTACGATATGCTCAATGCTGACAATGGTACATATGACTCTTGGTACTGGGCACATCCACCAATGTATATGCCACAGAACTGTAACCTTGACGATGTAGCACACATCAAGAAATTCGTTGATATCCCTGTTGTTTGTGCAGGTAGAATGGAACCTGATGTTGGTGCTCAGGCTATTCGTGATGGCAAAATCGACGGTGTTGGTGTTGCTCGTCAGTTCCTTACAGACCCTGAATGGATTACAAAGATTATTGAAGACAGAATTGAAGAAATCAAACCATGTATCTGCTGTCACGCAGGTTGCTTCAACTTCTCTTCTTCAAAGGGTCATGCTAATACTCAGGACCTTTTCGATACAATGGGACTTTCTCGTTGTGCTCTTAACCCAAAAACAATGCAGTCAAAGAAATACAAGATAGAACCTGCTAAGAAGGCAAAGAAAATTGCTGTTATCGGTGGCGGTATCGGTGGTATGGAAGCTGCTATGGTTTGTGCACAGCGTGGTCATAAAGTTGACCTTTACGAAAAGAGTGACAAGCTCGGTGGTGTATTTATTGCCGCTGCAGCTCCATCATATAAAGAAAAAGACCGTGACCTTATTGCATGGTACAACCGTGAAATCAAGCGTTACGATGCAATCACAGTTCACATGAATACAGAAGTTAAGGATATTGCTTCTCTCGGTGCTGACGAAGTTATCGTTGCAACAGGCTCAGTTGCTAACAAGATTCCAGTTAAGGGTGCTGAAAAGGCTGTTGAAGCAGTTGATTTCCTTCTTGACAACTCACTTGCAGGTGACAAGGTTGTAGTTGTTGGTGGTGGTCTTACAGGTTGTGAAATCGCTTACGAACTCTATCTTCAGGGCAAGAAACCTGTTATTGTTGAAATGCAGGATGACCTTATCACAACTCCAGGTGTTGCACTTGCTAACACAAGTTATCTTCGTGATTTCTTCAAGACAAACAAAGTTCCTGTTTACCTTGAAAGCCGTACAACTGAAATCCGTGACAATGGTGTTACAATCGCAACTAAAGATGGTCAGACAATTGATGTAGAAGCTGACACAGTTATCCTTTCAGTTGGTTACAAACCAGCTCCCGTTGCAGAAAAAGCAAAACACGTACACGTTATCGGTGATGCTAACAAAGTTGGTAACCTTCGTACAGTTATCTGGGGCGCTTGGGATATCGCAATGAAGTTATAATTTCATATAGAAATAAAATTAGAGGAGTGTGTATCGGACAGACAAGGATGTCTGTCCCTACGCGCTCCTCTTTTTTGTTCTCGGGTTTTATTTAAAACCACCCCACTAAATAATCGTGTACCACCCCACTAAAAAATCGTGTACCACCCCACTAAATAATCGTGCCTATAAATAAATAATAATAAAATAATATATAAATATATTCTTTATAAAAAATAAAGCGAGGTAAATCCTCGCCTTACAAGAGTAATATGTCTAGTCTCTAAACACTGCATCAAACAATGGAAGTTTTGACATTTTCATCACTTTACTGAAAAGTCGTCCACCTTTCACAGGGGTCAGTCTGCCAAAAATTTTCATAAACTGAGCATCAAAGCCAAAAATCATAAGTTCTCGTTTATTCTCAATACCTTTTACAATCATTTTGACCATTTTATCACATTCCGTACTGATGGCATTTATCATTTTTTCTCCTTTGGGAGTATTTGAATCCTGATTACGGAAGATGTCTGTTTTTGTAAAACCAGGGCAAACAACCGACACATAGCATTTACCCTTTAAATCTTCTCTTAAAGCCTCTGTAAATGACTTTAGAGCCGCTTTGCTTGCAGAATATGTAGATGTACCTGAAAGTGACATTAAAGCCGCTGAAGAAGCCACATTGATGATTGCAGGGGTGCTAGATTTAAGAAGCCTTGGCAACAAGGCATTAATAGAATAAACTGCTGAATAGAAATTGATATTCATTACATTTTCAATTTCATCAATTGAGTAATTCTGTGTTTTATTAAACCTTGGCAAGATACCTGCATTGTTAATAAGGATATCAGGATGAATGTCATTTTCTTCGAGATATTCTGCAAAAGTTTCCCAATTTTCTTTAACAGAAACATCAAAAAGTTTATATGAAAAATTTTTGGAATTTCCCCCTAACTCCTTTATAAAGTTTTCTGTTTTTTCTTTATTTCTTGCAATACCAATAACTTTACAACTATGTTTTTTAATAAGCATTTCAGCAATACCTTTTCCGATACCTGAAGATGCCCCTGTAATGATTACTGTTTTATTATCAATCCAATTTTTACTCATAATTTTACTCATTTATAATTCTTTACAAAATGCTTATAGAATGCTACACAATTTGCAACTGAATCAATGTCAATATTTTCATTTTCTCCGTGGACGGATGCTAATTGTTGAGCAGAAAGTCGAATAGGTGCAAAACGAAGCACACATTCACACACATCAGTAAGTGTTCTTGCATCTGTACCTGCAGGAAGAATAAACGGAGATGCAGGGTACTGTGGGAAAATCTCACCGATACATTTCATTGTATATGCAAACTGTGGTTTGCTCATATCAGCAGGTCCGTGGTATTCACTATCCTCTGTCATTTCAACTGCAATATCATATTTAGATGCGATTTCCTTAAATTTCTTCAAATCCATCTCTAAATCTTTTTCATCAACGGGACGGAAAGATGCTTTTGCAGTACATTTTTTTGAGGTGTAACTGCCTTCAACACTATTAAATGCACAAGTTGTACCGATAAGTCCACCTGCCTGAGCATTGATTTTAGGCATTACCTTTTTAATAATCCCACCGAAAATCCACAGGTTTGCAAAAAGCATATTCATTGGGAAGCCACAATATGGCCCTAAATGCTTAAACATTGCTTCAACCTGAGGATTTATACGACGGATGAAAATATCCTTGGTAGTGATTTCATTTATAAATGCAGACATTCTTTCAACCGGTGTTGCCTTTGTTGCTGCAGTAAGACTTGCGTGACCACTGTCTGCCGTTGCAGTACAAACAAGACTGATTCTACCTTTTTCATGAACTGCAACCATACCACATTTATCACATTTCATTCCACCGAGTGGTGGTTCAATAAGTGCTCCACCTTCATCAAGGATAACTTCAAATGTGATGTTATTTTCTTTGAAATACTGTAATGCTGTTGGAATTCCGTCCCCACCGAGTTCTTCATTATGGGATGAACCTATCCAGATGTTGCAAGGTGGTTCAAAACCTTCATTAAGGAGTTCTTCAAGTGCTGAAAACTCTGCAAAAAGAGGTGTTTTTGTATCAACTGTTCCTCTACCCCAGATTTTTCCGTCAGAAATTTCTCCCGAAAATCCGTCATGCTCCCATTCACCACTTACATCAACCACATCGTGATGGGACATAAGCATAATGTTACGATTTTCATCCTTACCTTTGATTTTGTATATCCAACAATCATCACTAAAAGTCATTTTCTCTGAAACTTTATGTACTGTAGGAAATAATTCTTCCATCACATTACGAAGTTTTACAAACTCTGTATCATCATAACTCTCTTTTACTGAAACTGTTTTACACTGAATCATTTTTTGAAGTCGAGTAACATAATATTCAATTTCTTTATCATTGTAAAAAGGCTTAAATTCAGTCAGTTTTCTTGCTTTTTTACTTGCAATTATAGTGTTGGTCATTAACACTAAAACAAAAACTAAAATTAAGGCAAGTATGACTAATAATATAATCATTTTATTCACCTCTTATTGAAAGGTACATATTTTTAATATCATCATATGAAAGTGGAATCATATTTCTCTCCATCAATGGTGTCATACTCATTTCAGTAAGTTTTTCAATTTCGTCATCAGTTTTCACACCAATTTCGCTGAGTGTCATAGCCATTCCCATCTTCTTTTTAAGGTCGGTAATAGCATCTGCCATTTCGTAAGCATCGGCAAAACCACAATTCTGTGCAAACTTATTTAATCTACCTTCTTCTGCCTCGGCATTGTATCTTGTGAAGAAATCAAGGGTCATAGCACATGCCTCACCATGGGGTACACCATAAAGATTTGTAAGTGGGAATGAACAAGCATGACTACCTGCTGTTCTTGGATTAGAAAATGCAACACCTGCAACGATTGATGCCTCTGCCATTTTTTCACGAGCAAGAAGATTATCTGGCTCACAATACGCCTTATATAACCACTCAAAAACAAGTTTTGTTGCATGAACTGAGCAACTTTCACAGATTGGTTGGTGAAGTACGCTCCAAACACTTTCAAGAGCATGGCTAAGCACATCAAGTCCTGTTGATGCAGTAACTTTTGGTGGTACACTCAATGTAAGTCTTGGGTCAACTATTGCAACTTTAGGATACATCAATGGGTCGTTCATAGTTGATTTAACATTTTTGCTTAAATCTGTCAAAACGGAAATATTTGTAATTTCACTACCCGTACCACTTGTTGTAGCCACTGCAATCATAGGTATAACTTCGTCTTTGTTAATGGGTTTTCCGCCTGTATGATAACTTTCAATAATATCATCACCTTTTGCAATAGCACATGCTGCTTTGCAACAATCCATTGGTGAGCCACCACCCAATGCAACTGCAAAATCTGCATTGTTTTCACGAAGGATTTTAATACATTCGTTTACATTGTCAGTTGTCGGATTAGGTCTTATATCACTAAAAATTGCTACAATTTTACCTTTGCAATTTTTTATGATTTCATCTGCTACGCCATTCTTTTTAAGAGTGTTTGAGCAGACTAATACACCTTTTGTATATCCCATTTCTTCTATTATTTTTGGTAACTCGTTTATTTTATCAGTACCAAAATAAATTTTTACTGGTAAAGAAAATTCCCAACTCATTTTATACACTTCCCTTGTATTATATTTCTTTTTTCCATTTCTCTGTTAATAGTATTAAGCACCATTTTCTTATCACCGCTCCATTTTGGTTCAACAAGATATTTTTTAGGTGCATCCCCTGTTATTCGGTGAATTACGATATTTTCAGGTATTCTTTCAATGCAATCAAAAAGAATATCCATATACCCGTCCAATGTTAACGGCTTGACAAGTCCTTGTTTATAATCTTCACACAGGTCTGTATCTTCTAAGATATGCAACAACTGAAGTTTAAGTCCATCCGTGCCACATTTGACAACAAAATCAACGGTTTTTAAAATATCCTCTTTGGTTTCATTTGGCAGACCAATTATTATGTGGGTAACAACGGTTATATCTCGTTTTTTCAGTTCATTAACTGCATTTTTGTAAACTGAATTCTCATATCCTCTGCGAATATACTTTACAGTTTCTTGTTTTGTGCTTTGAAGTCCCAACTCAACCCAGACAGGTTTGATTTTATTGAGATTTTCGAGCACATCCAGTACATCATCCGGCAGACAATCCGGTCTTGTCCCTATTGATAATGCTACAATATCATCACGGTTAATAGCCTTACTAAAAACTTTTTCAAGGTAATTAATATCGCCATAAGTGTTTGTAAAACTTTGAAAATATGCTATGTATTTGTTAGTTTTACTCTTATTCTTCACTCTGTTTTTAGCATTTTCTATTTGTGTATTTATATCGTCACCCATCTGAGCAAAATGTGA
>CALEIS010000110.1 GCA_937877675.1 uncultured Clostridia bacterium
AAATTTGAATTTATCGGGATGTTTTATGATACACCAAATCGGTAAACATTATAATTGCAACGCAGTTCCTACATTTTGCACTTTGCGCTTTGCATTTTGCATTTATCCCGATAAACTCCAATTTCTCAAAAAACCAAATCACATTCACACACCTTGATTTGATTATTGCATAGTAAAGTGTTTTGTGATATTATTATTAGTGATTAGAAGTATTTCGTGAAAAGGGGATATTTATGGCATACGATTACAATAAAAGCACAGCACTCATCATTGGTATGACTGATACTGACGAAAAAGTTACTGCTGCAAGTGGCAGAATTTCAACTCAGGAAGGTACAGCACTTTCCATTTGGGATAAATCTCAGGATAAGGAGAAGAATGCAAACCTTATTGGCAAGGTTACTGCATCAGGTCACACAAGCACAGTTGAACATACATATTTCCAACTTGCTTTTCAAAATGTAACTGCAGTTGTTGAACAGTTTATTATTGAATTCCGTCTTGCTTCATATACAGTTAAATCAAGACGATATGTAAATTTCAGCGATGCAGGTTTCTATGTGCCTGAGTTTAATAATGCAGAAATTGAAAATTCATATAAAGCACATATGAGTAAGATGTTTGCACTCTATGATGAACTTTGTGCAAATGGTGTTCTTCGTGAAGATGCTCGTTTTGTGTTGCCATACTGTCTTTACAGTAATTTCTTCTGTTCAGTAAATGGCAGAGAATTTTTAAATATGCTTTCTGCTATGATTTGCGGCAGAGGTGCAAAATATCCTGAAATCAAAAAACTTGGTCTTGAACTTTATGAACAGGCAAAGACTCGAGCACCTGGAATTATGTCAAGCTTTAACCCTGACAAAGTTGTTAATGATGTGCCTGACCTTTCATTTGTTGAGGTTGAGCCTGAACATTCTGACAAGCCAGTTGAACTTTTGAGTTTCACTCCGGATGCTGCAAAATGTGTTGCAAGAAATGCTCTTATCTCAAACAAAAATTGCTCTACACAGCAGATTGAAAAGATTATTGCTGATGAAGAAATGATAACAAAAATCGTTGAAGCAGTTGTTAAATGTAAGCGTCCAAGACCACTTGAATGTGCGAACTACACTTTCCGTTTTAACAATGTTTCACTTTCTTGTATCACTCACTTTGCTCGTCACAGAATTCAGTCAATTGAAATTCCTGAACTTACAAAAACAGATAGAATGAGCTTTATTGTTCCACCTGTTTTAAAGGATAAGCCTGAACTTTTAGAAAAGTATAAAAATGCTTTTAAAGAAACAGCAGAAGAATATGCAAGACTTAAAAATCTTGGTGTTAAGGAAGAACTTTTGGTATATTATCAGCTTTCAGGTAATACACTTGATATAGTAACAACTATGAACGCAAGACAACTCCTTTTATTCCTCAGACTCCGTTCATGCACTCGTGCACAGTGGGAAATTCAGGAATATGCAGTTGATGCGCTTAAGCAACTTCGTAAAGTTGAGCCAACAATCTTCAAATTCTATGGTCCAAGCTGTTTTGTAGGCGCTTGCCCAGAGGGTAGAATGACTTGTGGCAGAGCTGCAGAAATTAAGGAGAAATTTTCAAATCTCTAATAAACGAATATGGAAAGACTCAAAGAAATATATGGGGATAGAAAAAGCTTTTTATTCCCGATAATTGCACTTTTTGCACTTAGCCTGTGTGCAGTTTTTGCTATGGTAGTGGTTGGTGGTGATGATACTGTTTATTATATTGAACAGTTCAATTTCATTCCCGATGCTAAAACTATCTGCATTGACCCGGGACATGGTGGTAGTAGCAGTGGTGCAGTTTTAGGTGACAGACAGGAAAAAGATGACAATTTACGATTGTCACTTTTGGTGCGTGATATCCTTGCTGAAAGAGGATATACCGTTGTAATGACTCGTGATGGGGATACTGATGTGTCCCTTGAAGATAGATGCAAAATTGCAAACAAGGCAAAAGCGTCACTTTTTGTTTCAATTCATCGTAATAGTAGTGATTCTGCCAGTGCAAAGGGTATGGAAATGTGGGTGCATTCATCAAAACCCTCCGACGACACACTTTTAGCACAAAATATTCTCGACTGTCTTGATACAGCAGGGATTTCGTTGAATCGAGGAATTTATTCAGGTTATCGTGATGGTGCAGACTTGAATTATTATGTAAACCGTAAATCAAAGATGCCGTCAGTCCTTGCAGAAATCGGATTTATATCTAATAAGAGTGACAATAAGGATTTTGATGAAAAACTTTATGATTATGCACTTGCTATTGCAAATGGAATTGAAATGACACTCAAAGAAATGAATGGTGAATAATTTTGAAAATTTATAATGCCTCTGACTATGGTGTCAGACCTTATATCTATTGCGAAGAATCTCTCCAGAGTTTTCTTTCTTCAATCCCAAAGGATGATGAAGAAAAGATAATTACTTTTGAAAAAGGCACATATTTAATTGATGCTACAAAGCTTCGCAAACAAAAATTATACATTACAAATACAGTAGGTGATGAGGAGTTTTCAAGTGATGAGACTCCT
Organism: uncultured Clostridia bacterium; assembly: GCA_937877675.1. GTDB lineage: Bacteria > Bacillota > Clostridia > Oscillospirales > Acutalibacteraceae > Fimenecus. The sequence goes on from CALEIS010000110.1 coordinate 2,558, forward strand.
CATCTTAATCGTGCGCCATTTTACTTTGATGGACTTAAAAATGTAACAGTTGATGGCAATGGTGCTAAGTTTGTAATCCACGGAAAATCGACAAATGCAGTAATAGATAACTGTGAAAACATAAAAATTCAAAATCTTACAATTACTGCAAACAACCCTGAAATGCACGAGTTAAAGGTTGTAGGAAAAGGTCTGTTTTTTGTCGATTATGAGATTGATAAAGAGTCAGAATATGTAAATGAAAAGGGAAAATTCTATTTTATAGGTCACGATTATAAACGCAGTTTTAAAGACCATTCAAGAAATGCTTGGTGGATTGCTCATTTTCCAAAGGACAAGCCCCACTTTTGTCAGCGCACGTATCATCCGTTAAGAGATGCTATTAAACTTAAAGAAATTGGAAAAAGAAAAATTCGAGCATATTACCCTATCACAGGCAATTTCAAGGTAGGAGATAAATATTATCTCTATGATGTCCGTCGTCAATATGCAGGAATTTTTGTTCAGGATAGTAAGAATGTTACCCTTGAAAATGTGAAACAGCATTTCAATTATTCTCTTGCTTTTGTAGCACAGAATACGGAAAATATCACTCTTACAAATCTTGATTTTACACCTGAAAATGACAGAGTTATGTGTTCTGTTGCTGATTTTATTCAGATTTGTATGTGTCGTGGAAAAGTGGTTGTTAAGGACAGTAAATTTAGTGGTGCTGGTGACGATTGTATGAATGTCCACGGATTCCATTTTAAGATTGTGGATAAGAATGAAGATAAAATTGTTGTTCGATTTATGCACCCACAGTCCCACGGTTACAATGCCTTTGAAAATGGTGATGAAATCGAATTTATACACCCTGAAACATTGTTGCCAAAAGGAAAATCAAAGATTCTCGATTCAATAATGCTTAACGAGTATGATATTGAGTTGACCCTTGATAAAACGGATGATGCAATTGTGGGAGAATTTATTGAAGATATAACTGCGTGTCCACAAGTTGAATTTGTGAATAATGAAATTGACAGAATTATAACTCGTGGTCTGCTTTTGACAACAAGAGGTAGGACCAATATCGAAAACAACCGTTTTTACAGTACAACAATGAGTGGAATTCTTCTTTCTGATGATGCTGATAATTGGTTTGAAAGTGGAATGTGCCTTGATATGACAATTAAAAATAATGTTTTTGATTATTGTGGTGAAAATGGTGTGCTCATTAAACCTGAAAACAAGCGCCACGAAGGTGCAGTACATAAGAATATCAACATAGAAGGAAATACTTTTAAAAAGTGTGAAAAAGTATGTTTTGATATAAAGAGTACGGAGAATGTTGTAATCAAAAACAATCAAATTGGCGAGTGCCCTAAAGTTCTCACTACAAAAGATGTTGAAAAAATAGCAAAAGATTTTTAATTTTAATAAAAAAATACTTGACAAACCCGTTTTGTTAATATATAATTACTTTTGCTCGTTGGGGAATAGTGTAACGGTAGCACGACAGACTCTGACTCTGTTTGTTGGGGTTC
>CALEIS010000111.1 GCA_937877675.1 uncultured Clostridia bacterium
GAGCTGGCAAATGCGTAGCATTTGACTGAGGGGGGTAAAATATTAAACATCCCCATAAACTCCCAATTTATCAATAGAAGCAACAGGAGTAAAAACTGTTGCTTTTTGTTTTGTGGGTGGTATAATTATTTTGAGAATATGAATTAGGATGGAAGAGATAATATGAAAATACTTAAAAGTAAAACATTCAAGGCTATAATCGCAATTATTCTTGCTATTGCTTTATTTCCACCTGTTTTATATCTTTCAGTTATTGTAACAGGGTTATGTTATGTCAATAAAAACATTGAATATCAGAATTCTCATCTGGAATATCTAAAAAATGAATACTATGCGAATTACACTCCTTGTGATGAGCAGAAATTTGCTGATTTTGATTTGCAACAAGCCTTTGTTGATGGTGTTAAATTCAATGAAGTTGCATTTTTAGGTACTCATAACAGTTATCAATTACTTGCTACAGCTCCAAGAAGGGCTTACGACAAGCTTTGTCAGATTATTCCTACCGGTAAAAAAGGTGATAAATTAGGTTTTGAGATGGACACACTTACTGTTCAACTTGAAAATGGTGTAAGAAATCTTGAAATAGACATTGAAACTGTTGACGATGGTAAAAGTGTAAGTTTTATTGTCACTCACGACCCAATTCTAGACAATGTTTCAAGCTGTTATGACTTTGCAAAGGCTCTTGAAGAAATCAAGTTGTGGTCGGACAATAATCCTAATCACCTACCGATTACTATTATCATTGAACCAAAAAGTGACGTAACAAATATTAATGATATGAAAAATTTCTCGTTAGAATATGCAAATGTTCTTGGTGACACCATTAAAAATGTGCTTGGTGACACACTTCTTACACCTGCACAGATGATGAGGGATTATGCAAGTTTTGAAGAAATGCGTATGGCTGACGACTGGCTCACATTGGAGAAAACTCTCGGCAAGGTAATGGTGCTTTTGCATACTTGTGATGTTACTGAAGAATATATTGCACAGGATGAAACTATTAAAAGTTTGCCAATATTCCCAATGCTTAGATTTGAAGACATTGACCAAAGCTACACATCCTTTATTCTTGAAAACGAGCCTGATGTTGCCGTTAAAAATAATCCCACAAGTATTGGAAAGTATAATGTAATTGTCCGTACAAGGGCTGATTCATTTCCAAACTTCAGTGATGACAGATATACCTACACAGATATGTGTGGTTCACATATTATTACAACGGATTATCCCCCTCGTACTGTGAGAACACATGAGCATACATATAATTTTGACGGATATACAGTTAAACTGTTGAGCAAAACGTCAGGTATAGTTGAAAAATAAGCTAAAACACAAAAAACATATTACTCTATGGAATAACAGAGTTTATAATGTTATTTCAGAAATTATTGGTTAGGAGGAAACTAAAATGAAAAAGAATAAAAAAATCTCTGCTTCAGTTGTGGGAATCGTGGCTTCTGTTATAGGAATTGTAGCAAGTATCCTTGTTATCATTTTAGACTTGATAGATGGTGAAAGCATCGGTGTGGGCATTGGTTTGCTTTTTTTCAGTATCCTTAATTTATTAATTAACTCTCGAGATAACAGAAAAGAAAACAAGCAAAAGTGATTTGAAATATTGTAGGAATATCCCCCACAATGTTAATTTCTCAACTCCATTCCCCCAATGGCTTTTACTTTCAGAGGTGAAAAAATGATTATTCTCATTTCTGGTGCGTCACATACTGGTAAAACTGCACTTGCACAACAATTTCTCGAAAAATATAAATATCCTTATCTGTCAATTGACCATTTGAAAATGGGCTTAATTCGTAGTGGAAACACAGGCCTTACCCCAATGAGTGACGACAGCATTTTGACCGAATACCTATGGCCAATTGTCCGTGAAATGGTTAAAACTGCCATTGAAAACAAACAGAATTTAATTGTTGAGGGTTGCTATATCCCCTTTGATTGGGCAAAGGATTTTTCGCAAGAATATCTTGAAAATATAAAACATTATTGCCTTGTGATGACTGAAAATTACATAAAAAATCATTTTGATGATATGAAGAAATACGCAAATGTCATTGAAAATCGGCTTAACGATTCGGATTTTACAATGGAGGATGCAATCATTGATAATGCGCAGATTTTAGCCCTCGCACAAAGGTATAATGTCAATTACATACTAATTGACGATAAATATGAAATAGATATAGACTTATGAGGTGTTTTACTTGCAATTTGCTATATATTTTCTTTTAGCACTTTTTGCTACCACAGTAGGCTCACTTACCGGCATGGGTGGTGGTGTCATCACCAAGCCACTTATGGATATTTTAGGTGACTTTAATGTGCAGACCATCGGCGTTATCTCATCAATAACTGTCTTTTCAATGGCAATTGTGTCAGTTCTTAAACAGATAAAGGCAAAAACTCCAATTCCTTTTAAAACCGCTGTCCCCCTTGGCATTGGTTCTGTTACAGGTGGATTTTTAGGTGAAAAATTACTCACATTCATTGTAAATTTCCTTAACGCAAACTCCATTGTTACCGTTGTGCAGAATTGTGTGTTGGCTCTCCTTATTTTCTGCGTTTTCCTTTATATGAAAAACAAGCAAAATATCAAAGGAAGAAATCTTGATGGAATTATAGTTTCCCTTGTAGTTGGAATTTTCCTTGGAGTTTGCTCCTCATTTTTAGGTATTGGTGGTGGCCCTATAAATGTGGCACTCATCATTTATCTATTCTCTGTAAGCACAAAAACTGCAACTATATGCTCCCTTGTGACAATTCTCTTTGCACAAATCTCAAAGCTTACAACCGTTGCACTTACCACCGGTTTTAGTGACTTTGATTTATCTATTGCACCACTTATGATTGTGGGTGCAATTCTCGGTGGATTTATCGGTGCAAGTTTAAACAAAAAATGTAGTGAAAAAACAGTTGAAAAAGCATTTAGCGGAGTACAATTACTTGTGCTTGGCATAACAATATTTAACATTATAAAAAATCTTGTGTAACACATAAAACCTATGTAAATTTGAATTTGTCAGGGAGAAGTTAATGAATAACGAATGATGAATAATGAATAATTAAGGGTCTGCGACGCAATTATAATCGCAACGCAGTTCCTTAATTTTGCGCTTTGCGCTTTGCATTTTGCATTCATCCCCACAAACTCCCACTTTTACACTCTGCTGACATATAAAAAACCGAGTAGTTTTGTTTTCTACTCGGTTTTCTTATTTTCATATAGTTTTAGAATTTTTTCTGTTCAACTGTAAGCAGAACACCGCCTGATAAATTCTGTCTTGTATAATCAAACATATGGTTGATGAATTGAGTGTTGACATTTTCAGGTTCTGGGGAGTCTATGTAAATATATTTAGGTATCTTGTGGGGGTTTTCCTTGTAGTAGGCTTTCAACAACTCAAGATTAAGACTACCACGATACCAAGTTGTATATGTTGCCATAGGTCGTTCCACATAAAGATACATCCAGTTGCTATATGATGCAAATAACACAGGGTCGTCATTATCACTGATTTCTTTTATTAAATTCAAATCATTTATGGAGTTGGTGTATCTTCTATGCTGGTCCTCGGACATATATAAGCCTGTATAAGGTCCGACTGTTGCCTTAGGTGCATTTTTTCCGTATATCTGACCGTATTGATAGAATATACCATAAAATAAAATTTGCAAACAGAAACCTACGACAATTGCCTTACGACACCAACCTGCTGCTTTTTCTGAATTTGGCTCTTTATTTTTCTTTGATGCCAATCGTGTTTCCCTGTACAAATCCATAGCAAAGAATACACCTGCAACATTACTTATTGCCAAAACAACACCTATTGCACCTAAATGTGTATCAGCAGCAAGATAATGGAAAAATGAAGATATTAAACATGGTGCAAACATGCAGTAAAACAAAGGTTTATTTTTCTTTTCTGTAAGAATATAACAGGTAAGAGAAATTACACTAAATGGTAAAGAAATAGCACACAAATAAATTTCTATTTCTCTCATAACACCTATTATAAATATTATTGTCCATAAAGCCAAAACTGCAAGATAAGCAAACCTGTGGGAATTGCTTTTTCTGTTTTTATCAAACAATAATACGGCAAAGAATATAGGTAAAATCCATGGCATATACAGATTAGCCAAACTGAAATACTTAATTGTCAGCAAAAATTTTGCGAATATGGACTGTGAAACAACATCATATTCACTACTACTCAAAAGATTTTCTATATTATTAAAAATTGAATCGATACTTCCACCTGTTGAGAAGAAGAAAACAAGCGCAATAACTGCGACAATTGCAATACCACAAGCAAATCTTAAAATAGCACCAAAATTGAAGAAACAGTTGTAATTTTCCAAATCAGGAAAGGCTTCAAGCATCTGCTGTTTTTTCTGCTTTTTAGATATTTTTTTGCCTGAATTTTCAAGCTTTATTCTGACAAGAGCATCCTTTATCCCCTCTCGTTTTGTCCATACTGCACAACCTATAAGATACAACACGAAAACCACACAGAAAAGAGGGTTACACACACAGCAACAACCAAAACAAGCACCTGCTAAAATGTAGGTAATCGCAGAATTTTTCTTATAAATTGATAACAGACAAAGTGTGAACAGTAGCAAGGAAATCACAAATATTGACTGATAACTTATGGCTTGAATTCGATATGTCATCTGCAGATAAAATATCATGGAAGCCAAAATCGCCCATTTCCCGTATTGCTTGAAAAAGCGATATATTATAACGGCTATTGTTGTATGTAATGTAA
>CALEIS010000112.1 GCA_937877675.1 uncultured Clostridia bacterium
AATGCAGGAGTGTCAATAAGGAATGATTTATCAGGACGGAATGCAGGAATAACCTTACATTTGAAAGATTTATCTTCTGCCAATAACTTGTGGTATTCAAGTGTATCTGCAGCATCGTCAGTTGTGCAAACACAAGCAACATTTGACTTTTCAATAAGTGAACGAGGTGTGAAACCACCTGCTTTAATCTGCTCGTTACATTTTTCCCAAATCATATCGGCAGTTTTTGGACTTAATGGCTCATAGATACCGAAATATCTCTGTAATTCAAGATGTGTCCAATGGTAAAGTGGGTTACCGATGCAATATGGCAAACTCTCTGCCCATTTCATAAACTTTTCGTAGTCGGTTGCATCACCTGTAATATATTTTTCATCCACACCACAACCACGCATAGCACGCCATTTATAATGGTCACCACCAAGCCAAATTTTTGTGATATTTTCAAATGGCTTGTCCTCATAAATTTCTTTTGGGGAAAGATGACAATGCCAGTCAAAAATTGGTGTGTCCTTGCCACCCTTTTCAAAAATGACTTTTGCAGTTTCAGTTGAAAGTAAAAAGTCTTTATCCATAAATGCTTTCATAAAATCACCTTTAATTTTAAGATTATGTTTATTGTAACACACCAAAGAAAAAAATAACAGTATTTTTTATTGTTTTAATCGTCTTATTATGATAAAATTACTCTATCAAATTATTACGAGGTACTATTTTGAAAATTGGTAATGTTGAAATCAACGGAAAAGCTGTTTTAGCACCTATGGCAGGTGTTGCCGACCGTGCATTCCGTGAGTTATGTGTAAATTATGGCGCTGCCTATGTTGTCAGCGAAATGATAAGTTCAAAAGGCGTTTCAATGGGTGACAGAAAATCTAAGGATTTGATGTTTTTATCCGACGAGGAGCGTCCTGCAGCTGTGCAGATTTTTGGTAGTGACCCTAAAATTATGGCAGAAAGCATTGAGTCCGTTATGCAGGTAAAACCACAGATTATTGATATAAACATGGGTTGTCCTGCACCAAAAATTGCAGGTAACGGTGGTGGTGCAAGTCTTGCAAAGAATCCACAACTTGCAGAAGAAATCGTAAGAGAAGTTGTTAAGGTTTCCCCTGTGCCTGTTACAGTAAAAATCCGTGCAGGATGGGACGAAAATTCAATCAATGCCGTTGAAATGGCACAAAGAGCAGAAAATGCAGGTGCATCTGCTGTTACAGTCCACGGAAGAACAAGAAAACAGTTATATTCTCCACCAGTTGACCGAAACATTATTGCAGAGGTGAAAAAAGCTGTTTCAATTCCCGTTATAGGTAATGGTGATATTGTTGACGGACTTTCTGCTGCAAGTATGCTTGAGGAAACAAACTGCGATTTAATTATGGTTGGTCGTGGTGCATTGGGTTGTCCTTGGGTATTCTCACAAATTAATGCATACCTTGACCACGAAAGAATAATCCCTCATCCACCCGTTAGTGAGAGAATGAGGGTTATGATTAAACACATTGAAACAATCTGCAAGTATAAAGGTGACTTTATCGGTATGCGAGAAGCACGAAAACACGCAGGTTGGTACACAAAAGGTCTTCATGGTGCTGCAAAATATCGTCTAGAATTAGGCACTATTGAAACCATGGAGCAATTACAAGAAATTGCATATAAAATATGTGTTGAAAATCAATAAAGGTAGGATTTAAAAATCCTACCTTTTTCTTTTTAGTCTTTATATTTCTTCATACAGAGTTTAAGCACAAAACTTGCATTTCTCTGCATTTCGTAAAGTGTGATACCATCCTTCTTACCATAAGTCTTTAAGAGTGTGCCGTCAGGTTTGCCGTTTGTCACTCTGTCACCACCTGGCATAAGTACATTGACACCACCTCTTACTCTGTAAGCCTGGTCACGCATCTGTGGGAATTCCTGACTCTTTGAAGGACGCATCCACCAGTCAGTCATAACAACTCCGTCAAAGCCCCATTCTTCACGGAGAATTCTCTCACAGAGTTCATAGTTATAATGTCCCCAAACACCGTTAATCTTGTTGTAGGATGTCATAATTGTATTAGGCTTTGCTGTTTTAACACAGATTTCAAAGCCCTTTAAGTAGATTTCACGTAATGCTCTTTCTGAAAGACGTGAATCATTACCTGTACGGTTAACTTCCTGATTATTACAAGCATAATGCTTAGGACAAGCACTACCACCACAGGTCTGAATACCCTTAACTGCAGCAGCACCCATAAGACCTGTTACAACAGGGTCTTCTGAATAATATTCAAAGTTTCTGCCACAGAGATGGCTACGATGAATATTCATACCAGGTGCTAAAAGAATATCGCTACCCTTTGCCCTTAATTCCTCACTGACTTTTGCATAAACTTTTTCAACGAGGTCAGTATTAAATGTACTTGCAAGTGCTGTACCATTTGGAATAAGTGCACAATAAGAGAGAAGTCGGATTCCTGAAGGTCCGTCAGTTGTAATCATTGGTGGGATACCCTTATCACGAAGGCTCTGGAGAAT
>CALEIS010000113.1 GCA_937877675.1 uncultured Clostridia bacterium
ACAGGTGCAGCAGGTTCACTTCCTGGATGTCTTCAGAGAATGTGGACATCTGACAGTCGTTATTCATACAATATGGAATATGGTTATTCATGTATGGGTTACGAAATTGCAGGTGCATTGGGTAGCAAGATGGCTCATCCTGAATGTGAATCATATGCAATGTGCGGTGACGGTAGTTACTTAATGCTTCACTCTGAACTTGTTACAAGTATTCAGGAAAAACAGAAGATTAATGTTCTTCTTTTCGATAACAGTGGTTTTGGCTGTATCAACAACCTTCAGATGTCAAATGGTATCGGAAACCTTGCAACAGAATTCCGTTACAGAGATGACAATGGTGACCTTTTAGGTGACCTTATTCCAATTGACTTTGCTATGGCAGCTGCAGCTTATGGTTGCAAGACATATACAGCAAAAACAATGGAAGAACTTGAATTCGCTCTTATCGATTCACAGAAACAGACAGTTTCAACACTTATCGACATCAAAGTTCTTCCAAAATCAATGACTGACGGTTATGGTGCTTGGTGGCATACAGGTGTTCCATCTGTTTCAACAAATGAAAAAGTAAACAATGCCTTCGCAGAGAAGGAAGAAAATAAAAATAAGGCAAGGAGATATTAATATGTTGGATAAGAATAAAGTTAAGCTTGGTATTGCACCTATCGCTTGGACAAATGACGATATGCCAGACCTTGGTGCAGAAAACACATTTGAACAGTGCATTTCTGAAATGGCACTTGCAGGTTTCACAGGTTGTGAAGTTGGTAACAAGTACCCAAGAGATACAAAGGTTCTTAAAAAGGCTCTTGAACTTCGTGGTATGCAGATTTGCAACGCTTGGTTCTCAAGCTTCCTTATCACAAAACCTTATGAAGAAGTTGAAAAGGACTTCATCGAACACATCACATTCCTTAAGGAAATGGGTGCAAAGGTTGTTGGTATTTCAGAACAGGGTCACTCAATTCAAGGTACAGACCTTTCAATTTTTGACGACAAATACGTTATGAATGACGAAGAATGGGATATGCTTTGCACAGGTATCAACAAACTTGGTAAAGTAGCAAAAGATATGGGTATCGCTCTTTGCTTCCACCATCATATGGGTACAGTTGTTCAGACAGCTGCTGAAATCGACAGAATGATGGAAAACACAGACCCAGAACTTTTCGGTCTTCTTTTCGACACAGGTCACCTTGCATACTGTGGTGAAGATTACATGGCAGTTCTCAAGAAATATGCAAAGAGAATCCGTCACGTACATCTTAAAGACATTCGTCCTGATGTTGTTGCAAAGGTTAAGGCAGAAAAAATGAGCTTCCTTCAGGGTGTTCGTGCAGGTGCTTTCACAGTTCCTGGTGACGGCGTTATCGATTTCAAACCAGTTTTCGATGTTCTTGAAGAAACAGGCTACGAAGGATATGTTCTTGTTGAAGCAGAACAGGACCCAGCAATTGCTAACCCATTTGAATATGCACTCAAAGCTCGTAAATACATCAACGAAGTTTCCGGTCTTTAATTTGTGCCTTTTTCTCGCAATACTTCGTGGCGTTCAACTCGCGGTATACCTGATACAGCTTCGTTTCCGCCACATTGTCTTGCAAGAAAAATTCTACAAATTGTGTAGGGTTGTATTGAGATAAGAATCCTATAATTTTTATAAATTGTTTTGTAGGGGACGATGTCCACATCGTCCCGTTATCAAGCATAAATAATCCTTAAAGGAGAAAATAAAATGGCAGTAGAAAAATTACAATATTTTGTGAACGGTCAGTTTAAAGATTCAAAAACTGATGTTTGGTATGACCTTCACAATCCAAGTACAGGTGAAGTTGTAGGACAGGCACCTTGCTGTACAAATGACGAAGTTCTTGAAGCTATCGCAGCAGCAAAGGCAGCATTCCCAGGCTGGAGTGCAACTCCTGCAATCAAGAGAGCACAGATTCTCTACAAAGTTCGTGAACTCATTATCCGTGATATGGAAGAACTCACAATGTGTGTTGCTTGTGAAAACGGTAAAGTATGGGGCGAAGCAGAAGGCGACGTTCTCAAAGCAAAAGAAGGTACAGAACTTGCAACTCAGGTTCCATCTCTCATGATGGGTGAAAGCCTTATGGACGCATCAAAGGGTTACGATACAGTTAAATATCGTGAACCACTCGGTGTTTTCGCAGGTATCGTTCCTGTAAACTTCCCTGCAATGATTCCATTCGGTTGGATGGCTCCAACTTGTATTGCAACAGGTAATACAATGGTTCTCAAAGCAGCATCTCTTACACCAAAAACTGCAATGAAATTTGCAGCACTTTATAAAGAAGCAGGTGTTCCAGACGGTGTTATCAACGTTGTTACTTGCTCAAGAAATGAAGTAAACACAATTCTTGACCACCCAGATGTTAAGGGTATCACATTCGTTGGTTCAACTCCTGTTGGCCTTAAAATTTATTCTCGTGCAGCCGCTGCAGGCAAGCGTTGTCAGGCTCTTACACAGGCTAAGAACCATGCTCTTGTTATGTCAGACTGTGCACTCGAAAGAACAGTTGCAGGTGTTCTCAACTCTGCTTATGGTTGTGCAGGTCAGCGTTGTATGGCTCTTACTTGCTGTGTTGTTGAAGAAGCAATCGCAGACCAGTTTGTTGCTGAACTTAAGAAACAGGCATCACAGATTAAGGTTGGTCCATCATGGGAAAAGACATCAAAACTCGGACCTATTACATATAAGAAACATTACGAAGAAGTTCTTGCTGATATCCAGAAGGGTATTGACGAAGGTGCAGAACTTGTTCTTGATGGTCGTGGAGTTAAGGTAGAAGGTTACGAAAACGGTTACTTCGTTGGACCTACAATCTTCGACAAGGTTACAGCTGACATGACAATCGGTCAGGAAGAAGTTTTCGGTCCTGTTCTTTGTGTAAAACGTTGTAAGACATTTGAAGAAGGCCTTGCAATTATGAATGCTAACCCATATGCAAACGGTTCTGTTATCTATACACAGAGTGGTTACTTTGCACGTGAATTCCAGCGTCATACAGACGGTGGTATGGTTGGTATCAACGTTGGTATTCCAGTTCCAGTTGGCTTCTTCCCATTCTCAGGTCATAAGCAGTCATTCTTTGGTGACCTTCACTGCTTAGGCAAGGATGCTTACCGTTTCTTCACAGAATCAAAATCAGTTACAACTCACTGGTTCGACGAAGAAGAAAAGACAACAACTAACGTTTCTACATGGGACGGTACAATCTAATTTGTATCTTTTTCTCGCAATACTTCGTGACTTTCGGCTCGCGGTATACCTGATACAGCTTCGCCTCTGCCACATTGTCTTGCAAGAAAAATCTTACAAATTGTTTTAAGGTTTTCCGTGCCTTGTCTGACGAAAAATCAACTTAAACGCGTAGTGGCAGGCTTCCACGCCTGCACTAAAAAATAAAAGGAGAAAAATATTATGCTTAAAATTGGTATTATCGGTGCTGGCCGTATTGGTAAAGTTCACCTTGAATCAATCTCATATCACGTAAAGGGTGCAGAAGTTGTTGCTATTGCAGACCCATTTATGAATGACGAAACAAAGGCTTTCTGTGAAGGCTTTGGTGTAGAAAAAATCTATACAGATTACACAAAAATCATTGAAGACAAAGACATTGATGCAGTTCTTGTTTGCTCATCAACTGACACACATGCTCCAATTTCTATTGAAGCAATCAATGCTGGTAAACACGTTTTCTGTGAAAAACCACTTGCAAACACAGTTGATAAGATTCTTGAAATTGCAGATGCTCTCAAAGCACATCCAGAATGCAAATTCCAGGTAGGCTTCAACCGTCGTTTTGACCATAACTTTGCAGCAGTTCGTAAAGCTTACGACGATGGCAAAATCGGTGAAGCACAGATTCTTAAAATCACATCTCGTGACCCACAGGCACCACCTGTTGGCTACTGTGCAGCAAGTATCTTCCTTGATATGACAATTCACGATTTTGATATGGCTTGCTTCCTTACAAACAGCGATGTTGAAGAACTTTATGTTTATGCAGATGCTCTTATCAATCCAGGCATCCGTGAATATGGCGATTTCGATACAGCAATTATCTCAATGAAGATGGCTAACGGTGCTCTTGCAGTTATCGATAACTCTCGTCAGGCTATGTATGGTTATGACCAGAGAGCAGAACTTTTCGGCTCAAAGGGTATGGTTGCAACTGCTAATGACACACTTTCAACTGCAGTTGTTGCAGATGCTAATGGTGTAACAGGTGAAAAACCACTCTATTTCTTCCTTGAAAGATATATGGGCTCATTCGCAGAAGAAGTTAGACAGTTTGTTGACTGCTGCGTAAACAACAAGGAAACTCCTGTTGGTATCCACGCAGGTTTACAGTCAGTTAAGATTGCTCTTGCTGCTGAAAAATCAGCTAACGAAGGCAGACCAGTTAAGCTTTCAGAAATTAACTAATGGAAATAAATTGGGCGAGGAAACTCGCCCATATTTTTAAGGAATGATTAAAGATGTCTATTGAAAAAGGCAGAGAATATTTCCGACAATTCGGTATGGAAGACAGAGTTCAGGAATTTGATGTTTCAAGTGCAACAGTTGAACTTGCAGCACAGGCTCTCGGTGTTGAGGGTGCAAGAATTGCAAAAACACTTTCATTTATGGTGGGTGAACAACCAATTCTTATCCTTATGGCAGGGGATGTAAAGGTGGATAACTCAAAATACAAGGGCTTTTTCCACACAAAGGCAAAAATGATGTCACCTGACCAACTTGAAGAATATGTTGGTCATCAAATCGGTGGTGTTTGTCCATTCGGTATCAAAGACGGTGTTGATGTTTACCTTGATGAATCAATGAAACGATTCCAAACAGTTTTCCCCGCAGTTGGTGGCTCAAATAGTGCTATCGAACTCACAATCGAGGAACTTGAAAAATACTCAAACTATAAAGAATGGGTAGAAGTTTCAAAACCAATAGAATAAGTGCAAAATGCAAAACTCAAAGTGCAAAATTAAAGGACGATTCATCACGAACCGTCCTTTTTGTTTAGCTTATTTATAATTAGTGTTGCAACAAATATACCAATAAATTCAATTACAATATCCCACCAATCAAAAGTGCCTGACAATATATTTGCACCTTGTAAAAATTCCAATGTGAAACCCAAAAGGGTAGATATTAAACAAGAAAAGAGTAATTTGTTTTTGAAAGGAGATAGCACAAAATATAATGCGAAAACTAATGCATAAGACCATAAAAAGTCACAAAACCAATTCACAATGAATATTCCAATTACTGTTTTAGGGTTGTAATGAAAATCAACTCCCAAAAATGAGTTTATATATGTACCCCTTTTCATAAAAAGGTATATCATTAATCCTAAAAACAAAGGCACAATAACATTAAAAACAACAAATATTGTTTTTTTATTTTTATAACTCATAAATAAAACATCCTATGAAAAAAGGAGTTCATTTCTGAACTCCTTTAAAAATCAATTATTGAAAAACAAAAATAGCTTTTTTGTCGTCCCAGAAATCCATTTCGTATTCAAACTCGATAGTTTCTGCATCCTTAGGAACTTCAAAATAAACTCTACCTGAAGTTGTTCGTCCTGCTGAAAGTGTTGCATCTAAATCATCATCGGCATAAAAATAATTCTCCATAGCTGCGTTATCAGCGTAGCAATCAAAATCGTATACTGCAACATAAACATCGGAGTCACCTATGTTTTCTGCCTTCAACTCAATGTAAACAATCTTATTTCCATCTTTAGGTGGAAAATATCCATAATCAGTGTATTCACCAGTGGATACATAAGTGATTTTCACCTTGTTTGTTTCAAGAACTTCACCAACATTAACACGCAAATTACCATTTTCTGTTTTTGCTTGCTCTGTTGATGTACCTTCACCATCTGTTACTTTTGCTTCGTTATCATCGCTACTACTGCCAACGGCAAATGCAGCAAAACTGAATATAACAGTTATTGCTAAAAATACTGCTAAAAATTTTTTCATAATATCTTTCTCCTTTTTTACGCAGGGCGTAATGTGTTTTGTAAAACTATAATACTGCATTTTGCGGTAAATGTCAATACTGCATTTTGTTGTAGCATATACTATATATTGGTGATGAAAATGTATAGAAGAATAAGAGATTTGCGTGAAGATAATGACCTTACGCAAAAGCAAATGGCAGAGATTCTTAACTGCTCACAACAGGTTTACAGCAACTATGAATTAGGACAAAGAGATATTCCAACAGCAATATTGATAGCTCTTGCAAAATATCATAAAACTACAACAGATTATATATTAGGATTAACTGATAAAAAATAACCTCTCAAGTTTATGCTTGGGAGGTTGTTTTGGTTGTTATTCAAATTTGAATTTATCGGGGTTCTTAACTTGATTTTTTTGGCTCCATCTGACGAGGGAGCCAATTATAATTGCAACGCAGTTCCTTAATTTTGCGCTTTGCACTTTGCATTTTGC
>CALEIS010000114.1 GCA_937877675.1 uncultured Clostridia bacterium
GCGATATCGATAACTTCAATTACGTTTGGATTTTTCTTATCTCCACCCATTGCAAGTTTAACACGCTGAGAGAGGATTGCTCGTTCTTTATAAACACAGCATCTCATTGTTGGCTCTTTACCGGGAACAATAGATTTTGGAATATCCCAAAGGCTTTCAATAAGTGTGTCGTCCCAACTGTGTCTTGCAACTTCACGCAGAACTTTGTATTTGAGATACTGTACCTTCGTATCAAATTTTCTCATATATTTACTCCTTAGAAATAACTTACTTTTATCTTTTTACCCATCTTCCTAAGAGCTTTTGAAAGCTCTTCAACGAGATTCATTTTAATATTAAAGTTAATAGGCAAGTCAGGGTTTTGATGAGCAGGATTAATGGCTCTACCAACATAAAAATTAATATCGGTTGCCTCTTCGAATAACAGACGACAAATCAAAGATGCACCGTCTTTTTTGAAACTCCAATGCTCATAGTGTTTGTTTTCACCGAGATAGTCGTTAGCATATTCAACAACTTTGTTGACTGTTATTACACCTTCTGTTACTAAGTCAACGCCTTCTATTTCTGCGATTGGTGGAACATCACTCTGTTCGAAATTGAGGGATGCTTTAAGAGGTTTTCTTAAAAACTTTGCAGCAATTGAAGATGTTGTACCCCCACAGATGATATGCTTACCTTCTTTTGAAAAGAAGAGCGACATCATTCTGTCGGCGTCATCACGATTTGATGGAGGACCAAAGAGCATATTCATAGGTACTCTTTTTCTAATTCTAACAACACAGGCAGTCGCATCATCGCCTGGCTTATGACCATAAAGATTATCACACTCGTCCACAAGCATTGTTGAAAGAGTTTTTGCTGTATAACCAGCAGGAACAAGAGTTTCAATAAAATCAATAATATCTTCTCTCTTCCAACCAAAGTTGTATAGCATACCAATTCCTGCATGAGGACAACCATCACTCATCATAACAAAAATATCATTTTCTTGTAATTTTACAAGAGATTTAAATATCTTTTTACCACCGATATTCATCTCTGTTTTAGGATAGTCCCAGTTTTTTTCATCACGGATGATAACTGCATGAGGATTGTCGTATTGAATAAGCTCAGCAGTTTGGTTATTTTTAAGATGCAGAATGGTGAATGTTGAATATGCAACACCTCTTACTGAACAAACAGGTAGTGTTGCTGCGATTGTCTCAACACATTCTTCAAGTGACAAGCCATCTGCAAGCATTGTTGAAATAATTTTTGATGTAAGAGTAGAAAGAATACTTGCTTTTACACCACTTCCAAGACCGTCGGATAACACAATAACAGTTGAGTCATCAGCGGGTTCAACTATATCAACATGGTCTCCACAAAGCTCCTCACCGTGATGATTTATACTTTTATATCCAATATCAGCACATAAATCATTCATTAGTTATTGACTCCTTAAGCTTTGCAAGAGCGATTTTTGTTTCTGCGGCTGTTTCACCTAAAAGGGAAGCAATTTCTTGAACGATTCTCATTTGCTTTTCAACAACCTTATCAGCAACTTCAACAGTCTGACGGCTGATATCTTCTTTCTTTTCACGTTCTTTTTCTTCATCAGTAACATCACGCATAATACTGATTAAAAGATGTGAATCCTTATCGTGAACAACAGTTTGCTCGATATATTTTTTATACTCTGCAAGATAAATTCGTTCATCACGCACATTTCTGCCTGTGCTCATAACAGTCATAAATACTGTTGGGTCAAGAATTCGGATAACCTGGTCACCAAGCACATCAGAAGCAGAACGGATATTCATCATTTTTCTTGCTGAATCGTTAATCTGCTGAACTTCAAGCTGTTCATTAAGAACAATAAGTCCATTTGGGGAGTTGTTAACAATAGTGTCAGAAAAGCTTTCAGCCTTATCCTTAAGGAAGGGGAGACACATAGAAATTTCTGCCTTACCCTGAATGATTGCAGCAGCTTTTTCACGACAAGTATTGTAGCCACAAGAACCACAATTAAGTTCTTGTGATGGTTTAAATTTACCCATCTGACGAAGAATATTGCTGATTTCAATTTCAGATGGCTGTGTGTTTCTCTGTTCAATATAACTAAATGTCTTTTGAAGTTCCATAGCCTTTGGTTGTACAACTTCAAAGTCTTTCTTACCAGCGTAGTTTGCAACTTCAATGTAATCCTTAATGTTTGAAGTATGGTGATATTTTTCAATAACAGGACCACCAACGCAACTGCCCACACAAGCAGACATTTCTATAAAACAGTTATGTATTTTGCCTTTTTCAATATCTTTTAAAACCTGAATGCAATTTTCAACACCATCAATTGCAACATAGGTGTATCCTTCAATTTCATTCATTGTTTTAAGGACGCCGCCAGTTGTAGGGAAGAATCGTGCACGGCTATTATCATTATTGTCTTGAATGGTTTCAAGTTCAATATTTTCTTCTTTGAACCATTGTGAAAGCTCTTCAAAAGTTAAAACTGCATCAACAATATCACCGTAATATTCAGCCTCATCCTTTTTAGCAACACAAGGACCCACAAATACAGTTTTAGCATTTGGGATTCTTCTCTTAATATCCTGACAATGCGCCTGCATTGGTGACATAACATCTGCAAGATATTCCAATGCTACTGGATAATACTTTTGAATAAGCAAGTTGATAGAATGACAGCAAGAAGAAATAATAATATCTCTTTCTTCTTCCTTTAACATTCTTTCATATTCATTTTTAACGATTGTTGCGCCTATTGCTGTTTCTTCTGCATCATAAAACCCAAGTTTTTTAAGGGCTGTACGCATAGAATCAATACCAGCACCGTCATAGTTAGCAATAAATGATGGTGCAATACTAACCACAACAGGGTCGCCATTTTGAAGAAATACTTTTACTTTTTCAACTTCGTTAACGATTTCTTTTGCATTCTGTGGACAAACAACAAAACACTGACCACATAAAATACATTCGTTACCGATAATGTGAGCCTGATTGCCTGAAAAGCGAATTGCTTTTACAGGACAATGGCGAATACATTTATAGCAATTCTTACAATCTGATTTTTTTAAAGTCAAGCAATTCATTTACTGCTACTACCTCTCATTAAAATTTACTCAAAACATTTT
The DNA here is from genome assembly GCA_937877675.1 of uncultured Clostridia bacterium. Lineage (GTDB taxonomy): Bacteria > Bacillota > Clostridia > Oscillospirales > Acutalibacteraceae > Fimenecus. The sequence continues at coordinate 3,138 of CALEIS010000114.1, forward strand.
CTTGGAAAAAATCCTTAAAATTTTCCTTTGTAATGCCTACATGAACATCATCATCGACCTGAAGTGTTACACCAACACGATTGCACTTGCCGATACAAAAACTACCTGCAAGTGTGATTTCATCTTCTAAGTGATTTTGTTCAACAGCTTTTTGAAGGAGCTCCACAATTTCAGGAGACCCCTTCAAATGGCATGAGCTACCAACACAAACCTGAATAATCATAATTTATTTTACCTTTGCGATTACTTCATTATTAAAGAATTCATCAACTGTATCAGGGCTTACTGAGAAGAAAGTTTCATCTACAGTAACACAAACACCTTGTTGACATTTTCCTAAGCAGAAAGTGCCTGCAAGTTCAACTTTATCAGCAAGATTATTTTCACTGATAAGAGCCTGAAGACGCTCTACAACTAAGCGTGAACCTTTAACATGACATGAACTACCAATACATACTGTGATTTTCATAATAATTTTCTCCTTA
>CALEIS010000115.1 GCA_937877675.1 uncultured Clostridia bacterium
GCAAACATAAGTACCATGGCCGCAACAAGTACCAATGAAAGAACAGAACGGAAATTGTGTTTAAAAATTTCTTTCATACTGTTTCTCTCCTTTTGAGATATTTTATTTTTCTGCAAAGGCTTTTCAATATATTGGCTGTCGCAACAGAGAAAATTTCAGTACCGGGTATTCCGACTTGCAGTATTTTGCAGTTTTCACCTTCTCAGACATCTGTCCAATGGTTTTTCTCCTTTTGCGGCAAGGAGCGAAAACAACATTTCTGCTTACGGCGACGGGCTCGTTCAGGTTTTTCACCTGATTCCCCGAGATACCGAACCTTTACAAAGTGGATTTTATCACAAATTGAACAGAAAATCAACTTGATTTCTTATGTGAATAATATTAAAATATAGAAGGTGTATTTAATGGTCAGTGGCAGACTTATATGCTTGCCGAGATGAGGAGAATGAATATGAAAAAGATTAATAATTTACCAAAGAATTTCACAATAACAGCACATACAGGATGTATGAAAACCGAAGAAAATAGTCTTGAGTCATTGAAGGTTGGTGCAGAAAATGGTGCCAATATTGTTGAGTTTGACCTTTATTTCACAGAAAATGGAGAGCCTGTGCTTTCACATAACAAGCCTGTCGGTGGCGAAGTTACTCTTGACGAAGCTTTTGCATTTATCTCAAAAATCGAGAACATAAAAGTGAATGTAGATGTTAAGACTTGCGACGCATTAGAAAAGGTGTATCCTTGTGCTAAAAAATACGGAGTAGAGAATAAAATCTTTTATACCGGTGTTAAGGATGAGTTTGTTGAGCCTGTAAGAAAAGGAAGTCCAGAGGTTGAATACTATCTCAATGTGAGCGTTAAAAAATCAAAGAGAACAGACAGAGAGTATTTGATGTCACTTGTGGAGAAGGTGAAAAATGCAGGTGCAATCGGCATAAATTTCAATCATAAAAGTGCATCAAAAGAGCTTGTAGATGTCTTCCACGAAAATGGACTTTTAGTGTCAATTTGGACAGTTAACAGCAAGTTTAAAATGTATAAAATTCTCTCTTTTGCTCCTGATAATATTACAACAAGAAACCCTGATAAATTAAGGGGGATTGTAAGAAAATTGGAACAAAAAAATTAAGTCGAAATTTGTAAAAATTATTGACTTTTTTGTGATTTAAGATTATATTTAACTCATACCAAATAGGAGCAGTCCAAGGTGACTGCTCCAACTATATCTATCGGTTGGAAAGGGGCTGCATAATTGAAAAACAATCCAATTATTATCGACCTTAAAAACATTAGCGTCAGCTTTGACGACCATAAGATTCTTGATAACATTAACCTTTATATCCGTGATGGTGAGTTTATCACCTTCCTCGGCCCATCAGGGTGTGGTAAAACTACGACCCTTCGTATTATTGCGGGTTTTTTACAGCAGGATAGTGGAGATGTTATTTTCGAAGGAAAAAATATCAATGGTGTTCCTGCATATAAGCGTCAGGTTAACACCATTTTTCAGCGTTATGCCCTTTTCCCACATTTGAATGTATATGAGAATATCGCATTCGGACTCCGTCTTAAAAAGTGGAAGGAAAAGGATATTAAAGAAAAGGTAAGCGAGATGCTTGCCCTTGTAAATTTAAAAGGTTTCGGACCAAGAAAAATTGATTCACTTTCAGGTGGTCAGCAACAGCGTGTTGCTATTGCTCGTGCTTTGGCGGTGAATCCTAGAGTTGTGCTTCTTGACGAGCCTTTGGGTGCTCTTGACCTTAAACTTCGTAAGGATATGCAGAATGAACTTAAAAACATTCAGCAGAAATTGGGTATCACATTCATCTATGTTACTCACGACCAAGAAGAAGCACTTTCAATGTCAGATACAATTGTTGTTATGAATGGTGGCGTTATTCAGCAAATCGGTACACCACTTGATATTTACAACGAGCCTAAAAATGCTTTCGTTGCAGACTTTATCGGCGAAAGTAATATTCTTGACGGTGTTATGAAGGAAGACTTTACTGTTGAATTCAACGGTATTAAATTCCAGTGTGTTGACAAGGGCTTTAAACACAATGAGCCTGTTGACGTTGTTATCCGTCCTGAGGATATTGATGTGGTTGCACCTGAAAATGGAATGCTCCAAGGCACAGTTACATCTGTTACATTCAAAGGTGTTCATTATGAAATTATTGTGGATATTGATAATTTCAAATGGATGATTCAGACAACAGAAAAAAGTGAAGTTGGGGATGTTATCGGTATTTCTATCGACCCTGATGAAATGCATATTATGAAAAAGTCACAGTATTCAGGACTTTATGGTGATTATAGCTCATTTAGTGACGAATTTGATGAGCTTTCTACTGTGGGTGAGGAAGAATGAAAAAGTCCTCATTCCTTCAAAAGGTGTTGAATGCACCTTATATGCTCTGGTCGGTGTTATTTATAGTAGCACCGCTCATAATGGTTGCGTATTATGCTTTTACAGACGCTGACGGCAATTTTACATTTAACAACATCGCACAGATTGGGGACTACACAACAACATTCATCCTCTCAATCAGTTATGGTGCAGTTGCAACTGTAATTTGCCTTTTGATTGCATACCCTTTTGCCTATGCACTTGCACAGACTAAGGCTTCTTTTCAGCGTGTAGCAACAATGTTAGTTATGCTTCCTATGTGGATGAGTTTCCTTATCCGTACTTATTCTTGGATTACTATTTTAGGTGAGTCAGGTGTAATTAACAGTTTCTTGGGGCTTTTAGGCATTGACCCAATTAGAATGCTCAACACAGGTGGGGCAGTTATCCTTGGTATGGTATATAATTTCTTACCATTTATGATTTTGCCACTTTATACAGCGCTTTCAAAGATGGATAATTCTCTTGTTGAGGCTGCACAGGACTTAGGATGCAATAAATTCTATTGTCTTCGTAAAGTTATTTTCCCACTCTCAGTACCCGGTATCGCAAGTGGCGTAACTATGGTATTTGTTCCATGTGTAAGTACATTCTATATTACACAGAAATTGGGTGGGGGACAGATTACCCTTATCGGTGACGTTATTGAAGGTCAGTTCCAGACTGCTTATAACTATAATCTTGGTGCAGCACTTTCACTTGTGCTTATGGTTATGATTTTAATCTGCCTTGGTGTACTTAATTACTTTACTGATAGTGATGATGACGGAGGTGTGCTTATATGACAAAAACATCTCTTTTATCTAAATTCTATTTAGCACTTGTTTTCATCTTCCTCTATGCACCAATGGTTGTAATGATGGTGTTTTCATTTAACGGAAGCGAAAGTACATATATCTTTGAAGGATTTTCTCTTCAATGGTATGAAAAGCTTTTCCATGATAAGGTTACAATGGATGCTTTGAAAAATACTGTTGTACTTGCAATTATTTCTGCAACAATAGCAACTGTACTTGGTACTCTTGCAGCGGTTGGCATCAATTCAATGAAGAATAAGCACATTAAGTCATCAGTTATGACTGTTACAAATATTCCAATGATGAACCCTGAAATCGTTACAGGTATTTCAATGATGCTTTTGTTCGTTTTCGCAGGTGTAATGTTCAACAAACGTGACGTGTTGGGATTCTGGACAATTCTTATTGCCCATGTAACATTCCAGTTACCATATGTAATTCTTTCAGTATTGCCTAAACTTCGTCAAACTGATAATAGAATTTTTGAGGCAGCACAGGATTTAGGTTGTCCACCGGTACAGGCATTCTTCAAGGTGGTTTTCCCTGCAATCCTTCCTGGAATTATTTCAGGTGCAATTATGGCGTTCACATTGTCACTTGATGATTTCATAATCAGTTACTTTACAAATGGACCTGATTTCCAGACATTACCTATTCATATTTTCTCAATGACAAAGAAGAGAGTTAAGCCCGATATGTATGCTCTTTCAACACTCATTTTCGGTGCAATGTTTGTTCTTCTTATACTTATGAATGTGGCTCAATCTCGCTCCGATAAAAAGCAGAGAAGAAAGCAAAAGGAGGAATCTTAATGAAAAAGTTTTTCTCCATTTTAATCGCATTGATTATTATTCTTTCTACTTTTGCTATGCCTGTATATGCAGAAGAAGAGATTTTCTCAAAGGAAACAATTGAATATTATAAAAACCTTGGTTTGCAAGGCACTGTTCTTAATGTTTACAATTGGGGTGAGTATATCGACGATGAAGAAGTTGATGTTATATCCCAATTTGAGCGTCTTACCGGTTGTGATGTAAATTACACCACATTTGAGTCAAATGAAAATATGTACTCAAAGCTTTCAGGCGGTGGCGTTAGTTATGACATTGTAATTCCATCTGACTATATGGTTGAGCGTCTTATTTCAGAAGATATGCTTTTACCATTGGATTATAACAACATTCCTAATTTTGAAAAGTATTTTGCTAGTGATAAATACGGTTATCTTGTTGAAAATAGCATAAGTGATTATGCAGTAATTTACAATGTGGGCACAACTATTCTCATCTATAATAAGAAATTAGTAAAAGAAGAGCCTACAAGTTGGAAAGTGCTTTGGGATGAACAGTATGAGGGTAAAATCTTGATGTTCAACAACCCACGTGATGCTTTCGCAATTGCACAGTTTGTTCTCGGACAGGATATTAACACAACAAAGAAAGAAGACTGGGATGCAGCGGCAGAACTTTTAATGGAACAGCGCAAAAAAGTTAAACCTGAATATGTAATGGACGAAGTGTTTATCAAAATGGAAAGTGGCGAATACGCTTTTGCAACATACTATGCAGGTGACTATGAGTTGATGGCAGAAAATAATCCTGATTTGGGATTTGTTTTCCCAGAAGAAGGTGTAAATACCTTCTACGACGCTATGTGTATTCCAAATTCTGCACAGAATAAAAAAGGTGCAGAGGCTTTTATCAACTTTATGATGGAGCCAGAAATTGCCCTTGCAAACGCAGAGTATATTTACTATGCTACACCTAACAGAGCAGTTTTAGAAAATGAGGATTATTCACTTATTGATAGTGAAGCTGTTTATCCTGAAGGGTTGGAGAACACACAGTCATTCCATAATCTTCCAGTGGATACTTTGCAGTATATGAACTCGTTGTGGATGAAGGTCAAGGGTGAGAATGATGCTCAAGGACTTTATGTGGCATTTTTCTCAGTAATTGCAGTTGTGGTGGCTATCATAATTGCTCATATTTTTAAGAAAAAGAAAATGGCAAAGTACTATGATGTTTAAATTGTATGGCGGGGTCTTGACCCCGCCATTGTTTTTATCATATAATTATGTCGGTGAATAAAATGACAGAAAAACAGAAACGATTTATGGAGTTGGCAGAGCGTTCAAATGCAAAAGGTTATACAATTTATTCCGATTTTCTCGGCCTTGCCGAAATATCGGAGTTTTCTGCTATGCGTTTTTCTGTACAAACAGCCCTTTGGGGTGGATATGATGATGCTGAAAGATGTGTTGTGTGCTTTGGGGATAGGGAGTATTTTAAAGATAACTCCGATTATCCGATAAATTGTATATGTATAAAGCCTGTTAATCAGAAATTTGCCGATAATCTCACCCATCGTGATTTTTTAGGCTCACTTATGGGACTTGGTATTCGTCGTGAGGTGCTTGGAGATATAATAATCAATGAAAATTGTGGTTATCTCTTCTGTCTTGAAAACATAACTGATTATATAATTGAAAATCTTACACAGGTAAGACATACAACGGTAAAGTGTGAAATTACAGATAATATTCCGTCAGATGTCTTGCCACAACCAGAAAAATGTGAAATAATAGTATCATCTGAAAGACTTGATGTTATTGTTGCATCCATTTATAAAATGTCGAGAAGTCAAGTTTTGCCACTTTTTCATACGGAAAAAGTTTTTGTGAATGGTGCAGTTAAAACAAGTCCGTCAACTAATGTGAATGTTGGGGATAAGATTTCTGTCCGTGGCTTTGGAAGATTTATTTATAACGGAGTGCTTCGTTATACTAAAAAAGACAGACTTGTAATAAGCGTTGATGTGTTTTAAGGAGATTTTTTATGATTACAATGAATCAAAAACTTCGTGATGTCCGTGCAGATAGTGAGGCAAAGCTTCGACTGGAAAGTTACTCTTCGGTACCTGAAATAAATCGTATTTTGCGATTGATGACTCCTTTTAAATTCAGCACACTTGCAAAAATAATGCCCGGAAAAGTAATCAAGGATTTAGTTGATTTCTTCAATGGTGCAGACGAGGTAATTCCCGTAAATGACCCAAGAAGTATTCCTTTATGGGAAGAGGAAAAGATTCCAAATTATGACGGAAAAAGAAAACCATACATAGTACCGTTTTTGTTGGAAAATAAAAAAGCCCCTGCCGTAGTAATCGCACCCGGTGGAGCTTATCTCCATGTTTGTATGAAGCACGAGGGTGAAGATATTGCAAAAAGGTTTAACGAACTTGGCTTTCATGCAATTATCGTTTGTTATCGTACATCACCTTGTCGTTATCCGTGCCCTCACCTTGACTTTATAAGAGCCATACAGATGGTAAGAAGTAGGGCAGAAGAGTGGGGAGTAATCGAAAATCAGATTATTGCCGTGGGCTTTTCTGCAGGCGGTCATCTTGTTACAAGTATCAGCGGTGTTCATGATGAATTGAGAGAAATGACAGGTGATTTGTCCCACATTGATGGTAAGCCCAATGGAGTAATTGGTGGTTATCCGATGATTGACCTTAAATGTAAAGATTTTGGAATTACCAATGATAGAATTTTATTGGGTAAGAATTATAGTAAGGAATTATCAGATAAATTGTGTGTACATAATCTTGTGAATGAAAATTATCCACCAATGTTTCTCTTCTCAATGAAATATGACCCCTTGGTGCCACCTGAAACAAATTGTCTTGTGGCGAAAAAAGTGCTAGAAGAAAAAGGAGTGCCAAACGAAGTGAAAATTTATCGTGGCAATCTTCACGGATTTGCTCTTGCCGACGGACTTGAAGCAGGACAATGGGTAAACCAGTCAATAGAATTCTTTAAAAAGAATAATATTATATAAAATAAGAAAGACCACTCAAAACGAGTGGTCTAAATTTTTAATATTTCTTTTTAGTGAGCATGTTTACTGCCCCTACAACCGATGGCGAAAGTATAATATTTATTATAAGTTCAAAAATAAAATTCATACCTACAAGGCCAACAATCATATAGGTGAAGGTGTTTTTAAAGCCTAATCCGATACCCCATTCTTTAATGGTGTCAAAAAAGAAAAGCCTACATCCTAAGAGAAAAATTCCGGTGTTTGTAAGAGGTACGAGAATTGCAGAAACAATAACCGCAAAATAAGTGTTAATTTTTTTCAGCAATTCAAATGCAAATCCGCCAACGAAACCTGCGAGTGTACCTTTAACAATTACTGTTATAATGGTACCAATAGGATTGATTACAAGAAAGGCAGACGCATCTCCTGAAAGAAGCACAATCACACCAAATACAAAACCCAACCATGTGCTAACATATTTTCCACCAAGTGCCGCACCGATAACAATAGGGATAAGCACAAGTGAAACGGAAAACGGACCGAATTTGATGGAAGCACCAATGAATTGAAGGACTATAACAATAGCAGTAAGAATACTTGCAGTTGCAAGTCTGACCGTTTTGCTACGGTTTAATTTTTTGTTTGACATTTATATTCCTCCTTGCTGTTGCTCACTACGGATGCAACGCAAATAATTGATGAATAAATAGTATTTAATTGTTCTTTTCGTAAATTGCTTTAAGTCCCTTTAAAATAAGGTGACGGTCGTGTGTGATTTCTCTTTTACAAACAGATGATAAAAAGTAAGAAAGACCGCCTGTTGCAATAATTGAAGCAGGTTCACCGAGCTCGTCTGCAAATCTGTCGAGAATACCGTCAATCATAGCTGCAGTGCCAAGAACAACACCACTCTGCATACTTTCAACTGTATTTGTGCCACAAGCTTTTTTTGGTGGTTCAAGACTGATTGTAGGAAGAAGTGAACTTGTGTCAGTAAGTGCTTTAAGAGAAATCTGAACTCCGGGAGCAATCATACATCCACGAAAACCTCTGTTTTTGTCGATAGCACAGATTTTTGTAGCAGTACCAAGGTCAATTACGAATGCAGGGAGTGGATATTCTGCCACAGCACCAACTGCACCTGCTGCAAGGTCCGCACCAAGTTGTGCAGGGTTGTCAATTAAGATGTTAAGCCCTGTTTTAACTCCAGGAGATAAAATCAAAGCATCTTTTCCTGTAAGTTTTTTAATGGCATTTTTTACGGATTCTGTAATTTCAGGGACAACGGAAGAAATTACAACACCATCGATGTCATTAGAATCAACTTTATGCATTACAAAAATATTAGTGAAATCCATAGCATACTGGTCGTCGGTTTTTTGCCTTTCAGTCGCAAGTCTTAAACTTACAGTAAGGTCATCACCGTCAAAAAGACCGATGTTTATATTGGTATTTCCTATATCCATTGTAAGAAGCATATTATCACCTCGCAAAATCAATGAAAATATTATACTCTAAAACCGTTTGATTATCAAGTGGCATTGTGATACAATATGGTCAGGTGGTGAAACCGATGCTTTGTAATCTTTGTCCAAGAAAATGTAGTGCAGAAAGAACTGAATATGTAGGAAAAGGCTTTTGCAAAATGCCTGAAAATCCTGTCCTTGCTCGTGCAGATATTCATAGATGGGAAGAACCTTGCATAAGTGGAGAAAATGGCACAGGAGCAATTTTCTTTTCGGGTTGCTCTCTTAAATGTTGTTTCTGTCAGAATTATCCAATTAGCCACGAAAATAAAGGTGAGATAATTACAACTGAAAGACTTGTTGAAATCATAAAAGAACTTGAAGAAAAGCAAGTTCATACCATTGATTTTGTTAATCCCACTCACTTTTCCCATATTATAATTGACGCTTTAAAAATTTATAAACCCAAAGTACCGGTTGTGTATAATAGCTCTGGATATGATAGTGTGGAAACTTTAAAGCAAATGGCAGGTCTTATTGATGTTTACTTGCCTGACTTAAAATATTTCAGTAGTGAAAAGTCGCAGAAATACGCTAAATGTCCTGATTATTTTGAAAAAGCAAGTAAAGCAATTCTCGAAATGTACCGTCAACAACCAGAAACTATAATTAAAGATGGTATTATTCAAAAAGGACTTATTATCCGTCATCTTATTCTTCCTGCCAATGTGGACGAAAGCAAAAACATTCTTTTGTGGGTAAGAGAAAATCTATCCAAGGACACATATATAAGCCTGATGAGTCAGTACACGCCTTATGGTAACATTAATGAATTTAAAGAGTTAAATCGCAGGCTTACTACGGCAGAATATAACAAGGTTGTGGATTTTTTTCTTGATATAGGGCTAGAAAATGGGTTTATGCAGGAAAAATCCTCTGCAAAGACAGATTTTATACCTAACTTTGATGGGACAGGTGTAAAATAATATTGAAATCTTCAAAAATAATGATATAATTATTACATAAATTTTTAAGAAAGAAGGATATTAAAAATGAAAGGATTTTTCAAAGAATTCAAAGAATTTGCTATGCGTGGTAACGTAATTGACCTTGCAGTCGGCGTTATTATCGGTGGTGCATTCCAGAAAATCATCAACTCACTTGTAAACGATATGATTATGCCTCTTATCGGTCTTGCATTAAAGGGTACAGACTTTGCAGCAAAGTTTATTGCTCTTGATGGTGGCGAATATGCAACTATTGAAGAAGCAACAGCAGCAGGTGCAGCAATTCTTACATATGGTAACTTTATTGCTGTTATTCTTGACTTCCTTATTGTTGCTTTCGTTATTTTCTGCATGGTTAAGATTATCAACAAAGTTAGAGCAAAGACAGCAAAAGAAGAGCCAGTTGTGGAAGCAGCTCCAACAACAAAGGTTTGTCCATTCTGTAAGAGTGAAATCGCTATTGATGCAACAAAGTGCTGCCACTGTACATCTGATGTTGAATAAGGTGACCTTATGAGCTTTAAATTAGGCTTTATCGGTTGTGGAAATATGGCAACTGCCATAATGAATGGCGCTGTAAAATCAGGTTTTCTTAATGGTGAGGACATCTGTGTTTATGATGTTGATACTCAAAAGGCAAACCACCTTAACGAAAATTTAGGTGTTAATGTATTGTCATCAGCAAGTGATGTTGCCGAAAACTCATATGCAGTTGTTTTAGCAGTTAAACCACAGGTTTTCCCTGTTGTTTTGCCTCAGATTAAAGATGCTGTGGCAAAAAATGATACTGCAATAATCTCAATCGGTGCTGGTAAAACTCTTAATTACATTATTTCTTTTCTTGAGGATTTTACACCTGTTGTCCGTGTTATGCCTAATATAAACGCAAAAGTTGGTGCATCTATGAGTGCTGTTTGCGGTAATGAAAATGTTGATGATGAATTGATGGAGTTTGTAAAAGAACTTTGCAAATCATTTGGTGATGTTATTGCTCTTCCCGAAAGTCAATTTTCAATATTCGGTGTAATCGCAGGTTGCTCTCCTGCCTATGCTTTTATGTTCATTGACTCAATGGCTCGTGGTGCAGTCCTTAACGGAATGAGCAGAGAACAGGCACTTAAAATTTCTGCACAAGCTGTTTTGGGTAGTGCTAAAATGATGCTCGAAAGTAACGAGAATCCATGGGCACTTATTAACTCTGTTTGCTCGCCTGGTGGTACAACTATTGAAGGTATAGCAACTTTGCAGAATGAAAAGTTTGATACAGCGGTTATGGATGCGGTACAAGCTTCTTTTGAAAAGGATAAAAGACTTTAAGGTCGGGTGAAAATTATGCCATATATTGATATAACTACAAATGTGACATTGAACGATGAACAACTTGATAATATAAAACACCTTTGTGGACGAGCAATTTCACTTATTCCGGGGAAAAGTGAACAGTATCTCATGGTGAAAATTGCAGATGAATCTAATCTTTGGTTTCAAGGTGATGATTCTGCGGCTGCAATGGTGGAAATTAGCCTTTTTGGTAAAGCATCAATGGAAAGTTGTGAATCTCTCACAAAGGAAATCTGTGGCATTTTAGAGCGTGAAGCGGATATACCACCTCAAAGGACTTATGTAAAGTATCAGTTTATTGACAACTGGGGTTTTAATAAGTTCATGTTTTAAGCAAAAAAGAAACGGACTACTTTTGTAGTCCGTATTTTTTATTCAAATAATTGTGTGGACAGATATCTGTCGCCTAAATCGGGAAGGAGAACAACTATTGTCTTTCCTTCCTCTTTTTTTGCCTTTTCAATGGCAACATGGAGTGCTGCACCTGATGAAATGCCAACAAGTACACCTTCGCTTTTTGCAAGAAGTCGGGATGCAGAGTACGCTTCATCTCCAGTTACCATTACAACTTCATCAAGTATATTGGTGTTTAAAATTTCAGGTATAAATCCTGCACCAATTCCCTGTAATGGGTGCGCTCCTGCTTTGCCACCTGAAAGGATAGGGGAGTCAGAAGGCTCAATGCCTATAATTTTAATGCTAGAGTTTTTGCTTTTAAGGAATTCGCCAGTTCCTGTGATGGTGCCACCAGTACCAACACCTGCAACAAAAAAGTCAACTGTACCTTCAGTATCTTCCCAAATTTCAGGGCCTGTTGTTTCAAAATGTGCTTTTGGGTTGGAAGGATTAGTAAACTGTCCTGCAATAATACTGTCTGGTATTTCACGAGCAAGTTCTTCGGCTTTTTCGATTGCACCATTCATACCCTTGCTACCATTTGTAAGAACTAATTCTGCACCATAAGCGGCGATTAGTTTTCTTCGTTCAACAGACATTGTTTCAGGCATGGTGATAATGAGTTTATAACCCTTTGATGCAGCCACACTAGCAAGACCGATACCTGTATTTCCGCTTGTTGGCTCAATAATAACAGAGCCTTTTTTGAGAAGTCCTTGTTTTTCGGCATCTTCAATCATTTGGAGTGCAACTCTGTCTTTAACACTACCTGCGGGATTAAAGTATTCAAGTTTAGCGAGTATTTTGCTTTTAAGTCCAAGTTTTTTTTCAATGTTAGTAAGTTCTAAAAGAGGAGTTTTACCGACTAACTCTGATACACTTTTATAAACATTCATTTTAGTTACCTCCATTAATTCCTGAACTTATTATATAATAATATATTATATTTTTCAAGAAAAACAGCCTGTAAGGTTTTACCTCACAGGCTGAAAATATTGTAATCAAGTTTTATTTTGATTTCTTTTTCTTTGGGTTCATAAGGAACATACCGATTGCCATAATTACAGCGAATACGATAAGGTAGAAGAGAACTGGGCAAGAGAAACCTTTGCCTTCTGCTTTTGCTGTTATATATGGAACATAGCCGTGTGAATAAACAGCAGCAATAACCATGAATGCAGAACCGATAATTCCGAGTGCAGGGAGAACGAATCTCTTAACAGCAGGAAGGTTCTTTTCTTTTCTCATAAACTGAATGAACATTGGGATGTAAAGACCATAGATTGTGATGATTGGAAGTTCTGATGAGTCAAAACTGAACATGCCGAACCAAGGAGTTCCAACAAGGTTTGCACCATAGAAATAAACGAGCCAACCAGCAACGATAACAAGACCAATAATACATGAGTTTGAAGGCATACCAGAAGCAGGGTCAACCTGTTTCATAAGGTCTGCTTTTGGTCCGTAACCACGAACTGAAACAGAGTACATACCACGGATACAACCGATAAGAAGACCGTTAAGAGTACCAAGACATGAAACTGCAACGAAGAGGTTAAGAATGTTACCAAGAACATTACCGAAAACTGCTGTGAAAGCAGGAGCAGTACCATCTTTGATAAGAGTCTGAACTGGTGCACCACCAGCAATACCAATGTAGTAGAAGAGATAGATTGCGATGATGATTACACCGCCGAGAACAAGTGCAATAGGAAGATTCTTTTTAGAATTTTTAATTTCTGAGTTGATTGATGTAGCAAGAATCCAACCTTCATAAGCGAAAGCAGTAGCAACAACAGCACCGAAGAGAACTGAGAAGTTGCCTGTACCTGTTGCAAAGTTAGCACCAAGCATTGTTGTGCCTGTTTCAACAGGAGCACCTGTGATGTCATGTGAAAGACCATAGATTGTACCAACAACTGCCATCAAAAGAAGTGGAATAAGTTTAATGAATGTTGCACTAATCTGGAGTTTACCAGCAAGTTTTGAAGAAAGAGTATTAACAGCAAAAACACAGATAAGAATGAAACCTGCAAGTAAGAATGTTTCTGAGCTTGTTACAGGGTCACCTGTAAGTTGTAAATTAGGGTTTACGGATACCAAGAATGTAAGGAAATATCTTGCTGTAAGCCATGCAAGAACAGAAGTCATTGCAGGAGTATAGATTGTTGTTGCAAACCAACCCATAAAGTAAGCATATTTGTTACCAATTGTTGCTTCTGCATAGTCAACAAGTCCGTTAACCTTTTCATACTGCTGAGCCATTACACAGAATGCGAGAACGCAGCAAATCATAACTGCGCCACCGATAATCCATGCAATAATACCCATTGGCATAT
>CALEIS010000116.1 GCA_937877675.1 uncultured Clostridia bacterium
GGTAATCGGAAGACTTGTTTCAGGTGTGCATTGGATTACGGATATAATAGGTTCATTCCTTTTAAGTGCAGGTCTGTTTTACATTTACAAGGGGGTTGTGTTATGGAATTTAGCGAAAAGCTTCAGGAATTAAGAAAAAATAAAGGGCTTACCCAAGAAGAATTGGCAGAAATTTTATATGTTTCAAGGACTGCTATTTCAAAATGGGAATCGGGTAGAGGATACCCAAATATTGATTCACTAAAGGAAATATCAAAATTCTTTTCGGTGAGCATAGATGATTTGTTATCAAGTGAGAAATTGCTCTTTATTGCCGAAAAAGAAAATAAATCGAATATTCGGAATATGTGCGATTTATTGTTTGGTATTGTGGATTTGCTTTCTGTAATGCTCATTGTTTTACCTTTATATCCAAACACAATTGACGGTTATATAAACTCTGTGAATCTTTTGAGCTACACACAAGCATCCCATTTCAACAGAGTTATCTGTTGGACTATTTTTGTTTCACTAATTCTGATAGGATTTGCAAAAGTTGTACTTGCAAGAATTAAGTCGGAAAAAGGCAACAAGATTTTGATGGAAATATCAATGGCAATAGGAATATTAGCCGTGCTTTTCCTTGCCATAACAAGAGGGGTTTATGCAGTAGCTTTTGCCTTTTTATTGTTGATAATAAAGAGTGTAATATTTTTTAGATATATCAAGTCAGACAGATAGATTTGAATTATTAAATTTGTTAAGCAGTAACACTTACAGGAAATATATACATTTTTAATTATTCTAAAAAACAACTCCTAAATATAGCACCAACAAGCCAAAACGTCCCACAAATCGTGGGACGCTTTTTAATCAGATAGTTAATAATAAAAATAGGCTATGGTTAAGTGGTTTAGAGCATCTTAAAAAAATAATCAGATAATTCCTCCAAGAGATGAGAAAAGCATAAGGCTAGCGCCAGAAACTAAAAGGATGAAACCTGCGATACAATTTGGGATAGTAGCTTTTTGAATTTCGTTTGTATCTTCTATTTCGTCTGGAATTTCATCAAAGGCTTCCAATCGTGCTCCACAGCACTCACAGTATTTTCCATCGTCAAAATTGAATTCTCCACAATTTGTGCAAATCATAGTAAAGCCCTCCTGAAAAATTGTTGTCTTGTGTTATGCTTTTATTTTACCTGGCTTGATTTTTCTTTTGTAAATCGGGTTTTACCTTATAATTGTTATGATAAAAATAAAACCCCAAGTCTAAAAACTTGAGGTTTAACTTTTTGAAAGAAGAGTTTATTTGATATATTTGTATGCGATTTCAGTTGAATCAGTTTCGTTTTAAGAGCCTTCTATCATATATACTTCATACTGTCCTAAAATTTCATATTTTACACCATAGAAGTCTTCACTTGTTGCAGGATTTCCGTTGCTGTCTTGATATATGAAGGAACCACCGCCCTCATAATATTCTATTTTCATTTTATAACCTGTATATGTGAAACCAACTTCACCTTCACCAAAATCGTGTCTAGTGAATTTGACTTTTCCTGCTTTATCAAAGAATGTCTCACAGAAAAGTTCTTTTCCACCAACAACACCATCTGCTTTTACACGTGCGATAAGAAGATTATCTGCAGAAAAGTCATTTCCTTTATAAACAAGGTTGAGTGTAAGTATTCCGTGGTCTTCGAGAACATAGCATAAGCAGATACCAACCTTGCCATCGACTTCGTAATAAGCATTATAGCCTTCTGCTATAAATAACTTATCGAAATTATACTCATCAAATAAAGAACATTGAGGTATTTCTAGTTCAATCATCTTAGTGTCTACAACTTCACTTTGTTCATCCAACACATTAACATTAACATTGACAGTAGTTATATCGGTAGCAGTTGTAGTAGTGTCATCATTGTTAGTGGTGTTTTCATTAGAGTTAGTGCTATTTTCATTAGAAGTAGTGATATTTTCATTAGAATTAGTGGTGTTGTTGGCATTTGATGATGGACCTGAACAGGACGTGAAAAGAAAAAGGCAAACACTTGCAACAGCAAGCACGATTCCTACAATGGTGCGAGGAACCACAGATTTTTTCCTGTTGTCATAATTGTTTTTTTCGTAATTCGTACATTTCATAGTAAAGTCCTCCTGAAAAATTATTATTTTGCGGTATGCTTTTATTTTACAGACCTGAAAATTAGTTCTGTAAATTCGGTTTTACCTTTTCATATATGATTGTATCATAAATAATTTTGTGTTACAATATTTTAAATAGCTTTTAAAAAAATCTGTGAGGTGCAATATGAAAAACAGAAAAATTGACGGTACATTTTTTGAATTTCATCATCATAACACTCCTGAGGGGAAATATTGGAATCCTGCCATTGATGTTTTTAAGGCAGAACAATGGCGACAAAAAGTCCGTGAAATTTCAGCCCTTGGTATGGAGTATATAGTTGTTATGGCAACTGCACTCTACGAAAAATGCTATTTTAAATCGTCAGTTTTTCCTTTCGCAGATATTCCTTGTGCTGACCCCATTGATGAAGTTTTGTGTGAAGCCGATATTCAAGGAGTTAAGGTGTTTTTGGGTAATGGGTTTTACGGAGATTGGCGAAATGCAAATGAAAATATAACAAGTAAAGTTGTTATTGACCGTTCATTTAAGGCTATGGAAGAAATAACTGCACTTTATGGCCATCATAGGAGTTTTTACGGTTGGTATTTTCCTGATGAAACTTGTATAATTCTTCGATACTCGAAAGATTTTATGAATTATGTAAATCTTTGTTCTGCTCGTTGTCATGAGCTTACGCCTGATAAAAAGACTTTGATTGCTCCATATGGCACTAACCTTGTGTATGCGAATAATAAATTTATCCGTCAACTTGCTGAATTGGATGTGGATTTTATTGCATATCAGGATGAAGTAGGAGTAAAAAAGACGAAGGTTGACCGTACAAAACGACTTTTTGAAAAGTTGAGAAATGCTCACGATAAAGCAGGTCGTTCAGAGCTTTGGGCGGATATTGAACTCTTTGATTTTGAAGGTATGGTTTATAAGAGTGCACTGATTCCTGCCTCCTTTGAACGAGTAAAGAAACAAATTGAAAATGTTGCACCTTATGTTGACAAAATTCTTGGTTATCAGTATTTAGGAATAATGAATTCGCCTGACTCCGAGGCTTTTGCAGGTCATATGAATTCAGTAAATCTCTATGAGGAGTACCAAAAATATATAAAAGGGTAGGAGTATCCTGAATGTTTGAAAAACTAAAAAAGAATTTATCGTGGTTATTTTTCTGTAATCATTGTCGCTATTGTAGCGAAGTTATAGGTAGGAATGAAGAAGTTTGTGAAGATTGTTATGAAAATCTTCCCCGCATTGTTGATGTTAAATGTAAATTCTGTGGTGCAGAAAAGACTCGTTGTAATTGTAGAAAGCGTAAAAATAAATATGATGGAATAACATCACCGTTTTATTATGAAGGTAAAATTGGAAAGTGTATCCGTGATTTCAAATTTAATGGGCGTGATTTTTATGGTAAAGCCTTAGCACAGGATATGGCAGAGTCAGTCAAAAACGACTTTAAAGGCATTGATTTTGACCTTGTATGCTATGTGCCTTTTACAAAAAATCAACAAAGAAAAAGGAAATATAACCAAAGCGAAGTTTTTGCAAAACATCTTTCAGAAATATTGAATATTCCAATGAGACCGGTTATGGTGAAAATCTTTGATAATCTACCACAGCATAGTTTGAATGTTATTCGCAGACGAGGTAATGTTTCCGGTGTTTATGATGTTTGTGAAGATGTGAATGGTAAGACCATATTGTTGGTTGATGATATTAAGACTACGGGTGCTACACTTGATGCCTGTGCAACGATTTTAAAAATTCGTGGGGCAGAAAAAGTTTATTGCGTTACGGCGGCACTGGCAGGAGTAAAAAAGGAAGAAGAAAAGACGGAGTGATTCCGTCTTTTTGTTTTTGACATAATATTCCCGTTTTTTCTGCTTATACTATTACAAAAGAAAGGGGATTTTTATGATTGAACGAGATACAATAAAACTACTCAGAGAATGTGATGCGGGAGTCAAAATGGGTGTTTCGTCCATTGATGATGTGATGAAATATACAGAGTCAGAAAAACTCAGAAAAATACTCTCTGACAATCGAGAAGAGCATTGTAAACTTGATAAAGAGTTGCAAGAATTGCTCCGTGAATATCATGATGACGGAAAAGAGCCAAATCCAATGGCAAAGGGTATGTCGTGGATGAAAACAAATGTGAAACTTGTCATCAATGAGTCCGACCACACTATTGCAGATTTGATTACAGATGGTTGTAATATGGGTGTTAAATCTCTTAATATGTACTTTAATCAATATGCTGCAGCGGATGAAAAGTCAAAGGATATTTGTAAAAGACTTATAAATCTTGAAGAAGATTTGATTATTCAGATGCGACAGTTTTTGTAAGAAAGAGCAGGGTTTCCTGCTTTTTTTGTATATGCGAGAATGATAGGACATAAAATATGGTGAGGGGTGATTTAATTGAGAATTGAATGGAAAAAACTTTTGATTTGCATAGCAATTCCCTTGGCAGTAGGTGGACTTTCGGCATTGTTTACCTCGGGGAATATGGATTTGTATAATGAAATCAATCAACCATCGTTAGCACCACCCAGTTGGCTGTTTCCCGTGGTGTGGACTATTCTTTATGTCCTAATGGGGATTGCTTTATACCTTGTGGTTATTACGAAAACAAGGGAAGATAAACGATGGGCAACAATAAGTTTTGGGGTACAACTTTTCTTTAATTTCTTCTGGTCAATCCTTTTCTTTAATGCACGAGCATTTCTCTTTGCCTTTGTGTGGTTGATTTTCCTATGGTTAGCTATTATTGCAAACATTTATTTCTTTTACAAAATTAACAAGAATGCAGGAAAACTATTGATTCCATACCTTATATGGGTAACCTTTGCAGGGTATCTAAATTTAGCAATATTTCTTTTAAACAGATGAAAAAAGCAGGGAGAAATCCCTGCTTTAATTTTATAAATATGAAACTGCTTAATTACAAATATCATTAACTGTTACAGAGAAAATATATGGTGTATAGGAATCTCTGTTATTGAACTTAACAGAACCATCATTTGTGAAGTAGATGGTGTTTTCACCTGCATTGAGAGTAATGTTAAGTGTAACAGTTTTTACTGTGTCCCAACTGTAAGTGTTTCTGCACCAAACATTTTGTTTTGTTTCGTTTACTTGGACTGTAACAAATCTTTCAATAAGGTCAACATTGTAACTGTGAACTCCACCCTCATCATTGTTTGAATAAGAAATTGTCATTCTGTAATTGCCTGATTTTGGAGCATTCACCTTGAAACTAGCCATACCACCGTTACAAGATATGTTTTCGATATGTCCATCAACAAGAGTTGCACCGTCAGAAAGTGTCATGTTTTCAGCGGAAACACTAACATTATAATTCTTCTGGTCAGTAACTTTAACTGTACATTCAACTGCATTTTTTGACTCAAAATCAATATAGTTAAGACCTTTTCTTAAATAAACTATACTGTCACCATCGGTGTAAGCAGAAGCTCCGTCAATCTTAAGGTTTGCAGAAACATTTGTTGTCATATTATAGAATCCGTCATAAGGGGCAACTGCAAGGAATGATTTTGTGTTTTCATTTGTACGGTCAGAGTCTTTAAGAAGAGTAATTTCGTTTATATCTTTATGACGACGGACAAGCATACTGTCAAGGACAAATGTGCCGTCACCGTGGGCAAATGTGATAGAGTGTTCACCCTTTTTAAGATAACGGACGAAGGTCATTTTGTCCGTATATTCACTCTTGATAGTATTAGGAAAATATACATCTTCCGTTACTCCGTCAAGGGTCATAATTGCTCTTGTGTCAACTCGGTCAGAAGGTTTACTTCCGTCATTGGAATTACCAAAAATCACAGACAAATCATAATAATCATCTTTGGGGACTTTGAATTTAACAGTTACACTGTCGCCGACATTTTCAAGACCACCAACCATACCTTGGATGTCACCTGTTGTTGCATAAGCACTGTCATAAGTGTAAGTGCCACCTTGGCGAGTACCATGCTCAAATTCATATCTTACAGGTAGATTATTATTGTAAAAATCCTTTTTACCATCTTCGGCAGGAGTGATTGTAATGTGATAAACTGCAGTTGGGTCGGGATTGTCCAACTTGACATTGAGTTTACCGAAAGAAACTCTGTCTGTATATTCTGCAACAAGCGTCGGAGAATTTACAATACCACTTAATCCCTCATAGCAAACACTTTCAATTTTAACATTAACCTTTTTACCGAGGTTTGTCTTGCTAAGGTTTTTAAGGCTTATATAACTATCGTAATCCGAGCCGCCGCAAATAACAGTAATTTCATTTTTATCAGTATTCATTGAAGAAAAACCGTTGAAATATTTATAGTGGAATCGGTCATAACCATACTTAATGGCATTTTCAAAGTCGGCATGAGTGATGTCGATAATTTTTGAATCAAGAAGATAACCTTCCATATCTGCATACCAACGGAAAAGCCACCAGTTTGAATTCGGACTGTTATTGTCGGCAACTGTGTCATTTAAGTTGTTTGCGAGTCGCCAATATGCAGCATTTGCATATGCTCCCGAATGTTCGATAGCAGAGATGTATTTAACCATATCCGCAGGAGCACCACATTCATACATTGTGCCATACTCAGTAACGATAATTGGCATTTCAGCGATACCCATTTCCTTTTCAAGGTCACGATATGCGTCAATGTGGTCTTGCCAATAGTAGGCAGATGTTTCACCTAATTCGTGATAAATCATAATGTCAGGCATACAATCGTTTTCTTGACAATATGTAAGGAAATGCTCTAATTCATAAAGGTCAAAATCACAGTAACCAGGGCCACCGATTACTGCATCAGGGTCAATTGAACGGACAAGGTCGTATGTTTCTTTCCAAGCCTCATAAAAACGGAATTTTGCAGCATCGTCATACATAAGCCATGTGCCGTCAGGAGATGGAGTGCCAAACCAAACTGCATTGTCAGTTTCGTTGTAAAGACAATAAACAAGTCTGTCCTGATAATCAGTTTTTACAAGCTTTTTTACTGCATCCTCAACCTGTGGCAAGAATCTTTCACGGACAAATTTCATACTGTCATAATTGCCTGTTGCACGGATATTCATAATTTCATCGTGACAATAGTACCATGTGTCAAAACAGTCCTGCATATAAACTGTAATGTATTTACAATTATCAAGGACTGGGGCAACATGGTCAACATCACCGATTGGATGTTGAAGTCCGTCAATAACCTTCTGAGAAATGCTACCTACATCAATACTTTCTACAACAGCACTGTCAGGCACACCGTTTTCGGCAACACCATAAAGGTAGCCAGATGCCCTGTTTGAAACCTCGCCAAGATAGGATGAGGCATCAATTTCCAATGTGGGACGGAAAAAGTAAGGAAGTCCCTCCAAAGCCATTGATAAAACCGTAATAAAACTCATAATCAAACTAAGAAATTTAATCATATTGTCACCAACCTGAATTAGTATAACAAAATAATACCAAAAATTATGTGACAATGCAATAAAGATATATTTTATATGTTTATATTTACAGAGTGAAAAAAGTGTGCTAAAATGTATATATCCTGACATGAAGATGCTAATGGCTTCCGGATGAAAGGTGTAATGTATAAATAAAATACTACACTCAAATTATCGGTACAATATCTTCAGGGGTATTGTACCTTTTTGTTTTATGGGGTGATAATATGGAAACTAGAATTGCAGTTATGGGAATAATTGTTGAGAATATGGAGTCAGTAGAAATTCTCAACTCCATTTTGCATGGTTATGGTGAATATATCGTGGGCAGAATGGGAATTCCATACAGAAAAAAGAATGTTAATATAGTCAGTATCGCAGTTGATGCACCACAGGATGTAATTTCTGCTATGTCGGGTAAAATCGGCAAAATAGATGGTGTCAGCGTTAAAACTGCTTACTCAAATGTGATTACAAATGAATGATAAATTATTTATAATCGGACAAAAATTGGTTGATACAGGAAAACTTGAGATTTCAGAATATGAGTATCTTATTGATAACCGAAATGAAGAGATTACAGAGTTTTTGAAAAACGAAGCCATTAAAAAGCGTCAGGGCGTTTATGAAAATTCAGTTTTTATCCGTGGACTTATTGAAATCAGTAATATTTGCAAAAACGATTGCCTTTACTGTGGCATCAGATGTAGCAATAAAGAGTGCGACAGATACCGACTTACAAAGGACGAGATACTTTCTTGTTGTGACGAGGGTTATTCTCTCGGATTTCGTACCTTTGTAATGCAGGGTGGGGAAGATTTACATTTTACTGACGATTTGCTCGTTGAATTTATCGGTGAGATTAAGAAAAAATATCCCGATTGTGCTGTTACTCTTTCATTAGGTGAACGAACTTATGAAAGTTATAAAAAACTTTATGATGCAGGTGCAGACAGATATTTACTCCGTCATGAAACTGCTGACGAAGAGCATTACAATAAGTTGCATCCTGAAAAAATGAGTTATAAAACCAGAATGGAATGTCTTAAAAATCTTAAGGAAATAGGTTTTCAGACAGGTTGTGGATTTATGGTGGGCTCACCCTATCAAACAACACACAATCTCGCAAAGGACTTAAAATTCATTGAAGAATTTTCACCCGATATGTGTGGCATAGGTCCATTCATCCCACATAAGGCAACTCAGTTTCGTAATTTCCCATCAGGGGATGTGGATTTGACCTGTTTCTTGCTATCAATAATAAGGCTCATAAAACCCACAATTCTGCTTCCTGCAACAACAGCATTGGGTAGTGCGGAGCAAGGTGGACGAGAAAAAGGTATTTTATGTGGGGCAAATGTAATAATGCCAAATCTTTCACCACAGAGTGTTCGTAAAAAATATGAGCTTTATAACAACAAGTTAATCAGCGGAAACGAATCTGCACAAGAAATAGAAAATCTTAAAAACAGTATGAAAAATATCGGTTATGAAATCATAACAGACCGAGGAGATATAAAGGAGAATTAATATGGCATACAATCCAAAATCATTAAAGGCTGAAGAATTTATCAGTGATGAAGAAATACTTGCAACTCTCCAGTATGCAGAACAAAATAAGCACAATAGAGAGTTAATCGAAGAAATTTTAGAAAAGGCAAGACCTAAAAAGACAGAAGATGGTACAGTTTGTGCAGGTCTTTCACATCGTGAGGCAGCAGTTTTGCTTTTGTGCGACCTTCCTGAAATGAATGAGAAATTATATAAACTTGCAGAAGAAATTAAACTTGCATTCTATGGTAATCGTATTGTAATGTTCGCACCACTTTACCTTTCAAACTACTGTGTAAATGGTTGTGTTTATTGTCCTTACCACTATCAGAATAAGCATATCTGCCGTAAAAAGCTTACACAGGAAGAAGTAAAGCAAGAGGTTATTGCTTTACAGGATATGGGACATAAACGTCTTGCTATTGAAGCAGGTGAAGACCCTGTAAACAACCCTATTGAATATATCC
>CALEIS010000117.1 GCA_937877675.1 uncultured Clostridia bacterium
TGAATTCCTCATACTTATTTGCTAAATCTTCAAGCTCAGTAGGACAAATAAAAGTAAAATCGGCAGGATAGAAAAAGAAAATACTCCATTTTCCTAAAATATCGTCCTTTGAAACTGTTTTGAATTCATTTTCATGAAATGCGTAAGCCTTGAAATCTGATATTTCTTTATTGATAATCGACATATTAATACTCCTTTTTTGATTTGTTATGCCTTCCAAAGGCTGTGTAGGTTGCAAAAGGCATAAACTGACTTAATCTTGTCACCTTTTGTTAAAGAGAACGAAATCTTAGGTGACATACTTGGGGTTAATTTTTTCAACTGAAATCCTTCTTCAGTTTCTATACATACCCAATCTATATAATGTTCGTGAGTCATTGGATGCTCTATTTCACCTACACAAACTGTGACCGTTTCACCATCAACATTATAAACAGGTACGTGTTTTTCATGTGCTCCATCACTTGCTCCCGCGGTTATTTCTTGCATATTTTCACCGCAACACTTTATTGGCACACCTTGGTCTTTTATCATTGTAATTATATTTCCACAATGATTACAGATAAAAAATCGAACTTTCAAATCTGTTTCCTCCTTTCTAAGAAAAGTATTCCCAAATTCAGTTAATAAATACACGATAAAGTGGTTATGCTACAAACAGATTGGAAGTGACAAGATGGAAAATATTTTAAAAAAACCTCATATAAAAGGATTCACCCCTTATGCTCTTGCAGCTTTTCTTGTAGGATTAGTTGGTGGGTTTACCTCATTATTCAGTCCTGCTTTTGTCCAAGAGTTAAATCTTCCCTATAACAATACAACATGGACGGCTCTTGCTATGGCAATGTCAACTGCTGCTTTTTCACCTGTCCTTGGTAAGTTAGGAGACATAATAGGAAGAAAAATAACTTTGCTAATGGGTATAGCTGTATTCATACTCGGTAATATTTTAACAGCAATAGCTTCGACATTATTTTTTATGTTGGCAGCCCGTTTTATAGTCGGTATAGGAACAGCTGCTATTGCACCCGTTGTAATATCATATATTCTTACAGAATTTCCACCCGATAAAATTGCAAAAGGCTTTGCTCTTTATATGTTTATTTCCAGTATTTCTGTAATTTTCGGTCCGACTATCGGAGGTTTAATTATTGAATACTACAATTGGCGCACAATGATATGGGTATGTGTCGTTATTTCGGTAATTATATTTATACTTTGCCTTTTAACCACTGATAAAAAAGTATCTGTAAAAAAAGAAATAAAAAATTTTGACGGTATAGGAGCCGTTTTCGTCTTAATTTTCTTTAGTCTAGTTCTTTGCATACCTTCTTTTGGTCAAAATTTCGGATGGCAATCTGAAATGTTTTTAGTAGTTCTTATTGCGGCTATTATTTCAGGAATTGGTCTGTATATAGCAGAAAAAAAGGCATTGAACCCAATAATACAATGGGAATTTATAAAGAGAAAAGCATTTATTCTTTCTATCCTTGCTCTATTTCTCACTCAAGGACTTATGCAAGCAAATATGACTAATATGATTATTTTTATTAATTACACTCAACCACAAAATTCTGTTATATCAGGATATGCAATTTCGATTATGTATGCGGGAATGTCTTTAGGTGCTCTTATTCTCGGTCCTTTGGCTGACCGTTATGAACCTAAAAAAATTCTTGTGGGTTCATTTGCCATTACAGGAATAGGTTGTGCCATAATGCTTTTATTTTCACAAAGCACATCTGTACTCTTATTTGCGACTTCTCTCGGATTGCTCGGATTCGGACTTGGTGGAAACGGTACTATATTTATGAAAGTTGTTTTATCAGGTCTTCCTCATAAAGACTCCGGAGCTGGAACAGGAATATATGGACTTTTCCGTGACCTTGCTGCTCCTTTTGGAGTAGCCGTATTTGTGCCAATGTTTACTAACAGAGTCGCAAATCTTATAGGCGTAGGTACACCTGAAGTGGCTGCCGCCATAGATTCAGTAAAATTACTTGCTACAGTTGAAATTGTTTGTATTGTAATCGGACTCATCACAGTACTTTTTCTTCCAAAAATTTATCAAGATAAAAAAGGAGCAAAAATATGAAATTAAAAAATAAAGTTATTTTAATTACTGCATCCACAAGAGGTATTGGTTTAGCTTGTGTTAAGGAATGTGCAAAAGAGGGTGCTATCGTTTATATGGCAGCAAGAAATCTTGAACTTGCAAAAGAAGAAGCTGACAAACTTAACTCTCAAGGTTTCAATGTGAAATATGTTTATAATGATGCAAGTAAACCAGAATCTTATGTAACGATGATAGAAGATGTTATAAAAGATTCAGGACGAATTGATGTACTTGTAAATAATTTTGGAACTTCTAATCCGGGCAAAGACCTTGATTTTTCGAATACAGATATTGATGTTTTTATTGATACTGTTAATATAAATATCAGAAGTGTTTTTATGGCGAGTCAACAAGCAATAAAACATATGGCAAAACAAGGTGGTGGAAGTATTATTAATATTTCTTCGGTTGGTGGTCTTGTTCCTGATATTTCACAAGTTTCATATGGTACAAGCAAGGCTGCAATCAATTATCTGACAAAGCTTATTGCAGTACACGAAGCTAAGAATAATATTCGTTGTAACGCTGTCCTTCCCGGAATGACCGCAACTGACGCAGTTGAGAAAAACTTGACAGAGGAATTTAGAGAAGTATTTTTTCGCCACATACCTTTTAACAGAATGGGTAAGCCTGAGGAAATTGCAGCAGCAACTGTATATTTTGCAAGTGACGAATCAGCCTATACAACAGGGCAGATTTTAACTATATCCGGTGGTTTTGGTTTGGCTACACCTCTCTATGGTGACTTATCACACAAAACAAACAGAAGATAAACTTATAATGCAACACTACCTCAAAAAAGGTGGATTGCATCAAACAATGTAATTAATGCAAAACCAAATACCACTATTGATACAATTTAGGTCAATAGTGGTATCGTTATTTTATATTAAATTTATGCCATTAAAAAAATTAGAGCGTTGCATTTAGGAAGACATATCCCCTCTTGCAACGCTTATTTTATTTATTTAACTTGAATACTGCACATTCATATGGCATATATATTCCGTTTATGTTTCGTTGTTTGCTATTGGTTAATACCAATTCACAATCCACATCAAGTTTTAACTCATTGTTGTTTTCAAAATTGCAAACGATAATATAGCATTCGTCTTCTGTGTAACGTTTGTAAATGTATATACCTTTCCTATCTTCGGTAATGTTTTTATATTTACCGGTAATAAAAGCTGCATTTTCTCTCCTGAGTTTAAGAAGTCTCTGAAAATATTTATACACAGACTTATCCGACTTTAAATCTGTTTGCACATTGATTTCCTTATATCTGTTATACACCGGAATCCATGGTTTTCCTCCAAAACCTGAATTGTCTGAATCATCCCATGACATTGGTCTTCTTCCAGCATCACGTGTTCCAAAATTCATATTACGGAACAACTCTTCTTCACTCTGATTTCTTGGATTCATTTTATAATAATTAACCGTTTCTATATCATCATAATCTTGGATATTTTCAGAATATGGATTTACTGTTCCTATTTCTTGTCCTTGATAAATAAACGGAATGCCCTTTTGCAGATACATCATTGTTGCTAACATTGTAGCTGACTCATACCGCTTATCGGTATCATTTGCAAATCTTGATACACTTCTAGGCTGGTCGTGATTTTCAAAGAAAAGTGTTGATACAAGCTCGTTTTCTTGCATAAAATCTTGCCATTTAATAAGTTTATTACGCACATCATCAAGAGTGAACGGAACAGGGTCAAATCTGCCATGTTCGCCATAGCCAACTACAATATGGTCAAACTGAAACAATGTTGAAAGTTCGTCTCGGTCAGCTCCTATTAAAAACTTTATATTTTCCTCTTTTGCTCCCCAACATTCTCCTACCGTAAAGATATGGGAAACTTCATCTCTTCCAAAAAGCATTTTTATGTACTCGTGTAGTCTGGGACCGTTTCCGTTTCGGTTTTCAACAAAATCCTTTGAAATTTGGTCCAACACATCACATCTGAAGCCATCAACACCAAGACCAACCCAATAATCTATAACATCAATCATTTCTTGTCTTACCTTTGGATTTTCCCAGTTCAAATCAGGTTGTCCAATGGCATATGAATGAAGATAATATTGATTTGTTGTTTCATCGTACTGCCATGCAGAGCCACCAAAGCAGGATTCCCAGTCATTTAATGGCTCATCCACCCAATAATAGTAGTCACGATATGGG
This sequence comes from uncultured Clostridia bacterium, assembly GCA_937877675.1. Classification (GTDB taxonomy): domain Bacteria; phylum Bacillota; class Clostridia; order Oscillospirales; family Acutalibacteraceae; genus Fimenecus. Next base: position 4,308 of record CALEIS010000117.1, read on the forward strand.
TTATCTTTAGATTTCCTTGATTCCTTGAACCATTTGTGTTCAGCAGACGTATGATTGGCAACAAAGTCCATTACAAGTTTCATATCACGTTTATGGATTTCTGCTACCATTCTTTTCCAGTCATCCAGTGTACCAAACTCATCCATAATATCGCGATAGTCAGATATATCGTAGCCGTTATCCTCATTTGGACTCTTATAGCATGGACAAAGCCATATGGTGTTTACACCAAGATTTTTTATGTAGTCAAGTTTTTGCGTTATACCGTTAATATCTCCTATGCCATCTGCATTTGAATCTTTAAAGCTTCTGGGATATATCTGATATACAACCATTTCTTGAAATTTGTTTTGTTTTTCTGTCATTTCATATTCTCCTATGTTACTTTTAACGTTTTTATCATATCAAAATTGCATGACATCTGCAATATCTTTTACTACAACATTTACACAAAAACTAAATTGAAGGATTGTTTAATGTTGCCCAAATAATTATTGTAATCCGACAACACCTGTGATACAATCGGTTTATCAATCAAATTGACAGATGTTGACTTTCTTAACATATAACAAAAAGGTGATTACTATGCTAAAAGCCAATTGGATACTCCCTTCATATAATATGGGTAAAGTATGTCCTCTTTTCAGAAAAGATTTTAGTATTGATAAGCAAGTAAATTCCGCAACCTTGTATATAACAGCACGTGGTGTTTACGAAGCAACAATCAATAGTAAGCGTGTCGGTGATTTTATTATGGCACCTGGTTGGACATCTTACCACAACCGTATGCAGGTACAATCCTATGATGTAACGGAATTATTGCAAGAAGATAACAGCATAATTCTCGAACTTGCTGAAGGTTGGTTTTGGCGACTAAAAAAATCACAACCAAAGGCAATTATCGCACAGTTACATATTGATTATGCTGATGGCACTGAAGAAGATATAGGCACTGACGAAAGTTGGTTTGTAGCAGAAAGTAATCTTCGCTTTTGCCATTTGTACGATGGTATCAGATATGATGCAACTCATACACCTGTCTTTGACACCCTTGCAAAAATTGCATCGGATAACTCTCAAGATTTACTCATACCTCAGGAGGGTGAAATCGTAAAAGAGCATGAGCGTCTATGTGTAAAAGAAATAATCATAACACCAAAGGGTGAAACTGTACTTGATTTTGGTCAGAATATGACAGGCTATCTTGAAATTGCAGTAGATGCCAACGAAGGTGACGAAATCAGTTTTTCTTTCGGTGAAATTCTCGACAAAGACGGTAATTTCTACAATGCAAATTATCGTAGTGCAAAATGTCTGTATGAATATATCTGTAAAGACGGAAAACAAACCTACAAGCCTAATCTTACCTTCTATGGTTTTAGATATGTCCGTGTAGATTCATATCCTACTGACATTGACCCAAATAATTTTACCGCTATTGTTGTTCATAGTGAAATGAAACGCACGGGATATATTGAAAGCTCTGACCCATTCCTCAATCAGTTATTCAGCAATATTATTTGGGGACAGAAAGGTAATTTCCTTGATATTCCTACCGATTGCCCACAACGTGACGAAAGACTCGGCTGGACAGGAGATGCTCAGGTTTTCATAAAAACTGCAAGTTATAACTATGATGTTCTTAATTTCTTTAAAAAGTGGTTAAATGATGTTAAGGCTGAGCAATATGAAAATGGTGCAGTACCCGATTTTTTCCCATCCATATATCCTCGTAAGCCTAGGATAAGTACCGCTTGGGGTGATGCAATAGCTATATGTCCATGGCAATGCTATCTTACATATGGTGATACAGAAATTTTAGAAAATCTCTTTGAGTCTATTCGCAAATGGGTGGATTATATCACTAAATCTACTACCAAATCAAATCTTTGGTTTGGTGGCAAACATTATGCCGATTGGTTGGAACTTGGTGGTAAATACGGAGATTTCAAGGGTCCCACACGCGATAATCTTGTTGCTTCCGCATACTATGCTAACACAGTAAACATACTCGTAAAAGCAGGTAAATTACTCGGATATGATGTTTCATATTATGAAACACTTTATAAAAACATACGCACTGCCTTTATTGCCGAATTTCACGATGACTTCAAAACTCAAACTGAACACATAATGGCACTTCAATTTGAGCTTACGGATAAACCACAAGAGGTAGCAGACTCTTTGGCTGCACTCATACATAAAAAAGGAGATATTCTGCAGACAGGTTTCGTTGGTACACCATATATTCTTCATGTTTTATCTCGTTATGGCTATACAGAACTTGCTTATACATTACTTCTCAGAAAAGAATATCCATCATGGTTATACCCTATCAGCAAAGGTGCAACAACAATATGGGAACATTGGGATGGCATCAAGCCCAATGGTGACATTTGGCCAGTATCAATGAATTCATACAACCACTATGCATATGGTGCTGTCGGTGACTGGATGTATGGCGTTATTGCAGGTATCAATACAGTTGAGGATGCCCCTGGATTTGCTAAAATTCATTTTACACCTTCCCCTGATGACCGCATTGAATGGTTTAAGGCAGAAATTGATACTAATTACGGCAAGGTATCTTCACGCTGGTGGCACGAAGAAGGTAAAGTGCACTACGAAATTATCACGCCTGTGGATTCAACCGCTGTTATTGAAGGTAAAGAATATAATATTTCAGCGGGTAAACATATCTTCTGAAAATTCTTCAAGGTGTCAAACTTCTTATAAATATTTTTGAAAAGTGTGGTGTGACGAATGTCAAGTAAATTTCATGAAAAAGCAAAGGAAAATGTCATAATAGTTGCACATCGTGGTGTTGCAGGTGGAAACATTCCTTGTAACACATTGGCTTCTTATGAAATCGCCCTTAAACAAGGTGCTGATATGATTGAAATTGATGTGAGTCGCAGTATAGATGGAGAATTGTTCCTTTTTCATCCGTCAATGGAGCATGCTCATCTTAACAAACCCTTACTTCTGCCTACACTCCCATTCAATATGATTAAAAAACTTCATTATGTAAACTGTGATAACACACCTACTCAATTCGGTATCTCTTCATTGGATGACTTTTTTGAACAATTCAAAAACAGATGTTTCATAAATGTAGATAAATTTTGGAATAACCCTGAAAAAATTTATCGTACAATTAAACGCCATGGAATGACTGACCAAGTGCTTGTAAAGAGTAAGGTAAATAAAAAGGTAATTAAAGTGCTTGAAGAGTTGTGCCCAGAATTACCGTTTATGCCAATTGTACATGATGTACATCCCACTCACGAAGAATTGATGACAAAAAAACTCAACTATGTCGGTGTTGAATGCGTTTTTGCCAATGATAACGCAGCAATAGCACAGAATGAATTCGTCAAAAAAATGCATCAGGATGAAAAACTTGTGTGGTTTAACTCTATTATTTACAATTACAAAGACCAACTTGCAGGTGGTCATAGTGATGATACAGCTTTAACGGTATCCGAGGACTATGGTTGGGGATGGCTTGTCGATAAAGGTGCAGATTTTATCCAGACCGACTGGCCAATGATGCTTATAAATTATCTTAAAAAGGCAGACAAGTATTATAAGTAGTCAAACCATATTTTATTACTTAATTTTTCGTATTTAATTATTGCAATCACATGAAATGGCAAAACAAAAATCAACATCTATAATTTGGCTGTTTACTTTTACTAAATAACTTGAAAACCACTTTTAAAAATGTTAAAATTAAACAAATTATAACCTTGGAGATGATAGAATGTCTAAAAAGAAAATGGCTACTGTTGGAAAACCACCAGAAATGCTTTTGACCAACGAAGGTAAATTCATTACAAAATTTGAGTACTTCTGCGTATTGTTATCCCGTGCCGGAGGTATGTTCGGAACAACTCTTACAGGCTCACTTGCAGCAGCATTCTTGCACGAACTTTATTATGGCCCAGCTGGTGTGGATGCTGACGGAATTGCAAAAATTCTTGCTGTTCAAACAACACTTACTACCGTTTGTGGCATTCTCTTTGGCATTATAGGAGGCTTTATAGTACAGAACTGGAAAACACGTCTTGGTAGATACCGTCATTGGTATTTCATCTGTCTTGTTCCTACATTCTTGCTTACAGTTCTCTATTTCTATGTTCCACAGGGTTGGTCAATTCAACAGATGAATCTTCTGCGCTATGGTATAGCTTGCTGTCAATCTGCATTCAACGTCTTTACTACTCATAGCCAAAACCTTGTTCAGGTAATTTCACCTAACCACAACGAAAAGAAAAAAGTTGCTACAATCTGGCAGTTATCATACTATATCGGATACGGCGGAGCATATATTGGCACATTTGTTTATGGTCTCTTCAGCGACGATAAGAATCAGATGTATATGACTCTTGCAATTGTTGCAGCTGCTGTTACTGCTTTCGGCAACCTTATGTGTGGTATCTTCTGTAAAGAAAGAATTGAACTTCCAAAGAAAAAGAAGGTTAAAGTGTCAAAGGCAATGTTTGCACTTTTCAAGTATAAAAATTACCGTGCTTTCCACGCGATGCAGTGGGTTAATGCTTTTGCTATGCTTGGTAAAATGTCCACATATCTCGCAGCAATTACAGTTGGTTCATCAAAGAATCTTCTGCTTACACTTCCTACAGCTGTCGGTACTGTAGTTGGTAACCTTATTACCACTAAGCTTTCAAAGAAATATGAACCAACAAAGCTTCTCAAATTCTGTGGTATCTATTCACCTGTTGCTTCATTCGTGCTTTTCGGCATCTGTTTTTTAGAAGCAAAAATGGGTATAAAATTCTTTGAAGGTTGGAATAGCATTTTCTTCTATGTATTTTATTTCATTTTCGGTGTTGGTATTGGTGTTCAGGAACTTTCAAAATCTCACTTTGATGTTGAATTCTATGATTATCTTGAATGGCAGACCGGTGAAAGAATGGAAGCAATTCAGGGTATTGTTCCTGGTTGGGTTAACTCTGCTTGTGTTTATTTGAGAGACCTTGCAGTTCCATATATGATTGCTTGGGCAGGTTACATGTCATCAGCAGAGGGTGACCTTGTTAAAACAATGCAAGCCCAACCTACATATCTTGATACCTGTCTTAAAATTCTCGCTTTCCTCCTCTTCGGCTACACACTTGCAAATGTTCTTAAGGCTATTATCCTTAAACTCTTCTATGATATTGAAGGCGAAAAGAAAGAACAGATGTATCGTGAACTTGAGATTATCAGAGCTAAACGACACGAAGAAAATCTCGCATTAGAAAACAAGGAATGAAACTAAAGCGAAACCTCCTTGCGAAAGCGGGGAGGTTATTTTTTTCATAAACACACAGGAGGACTGAATATGTCAAAAAGATATTCACATGTAATTGTAATAGGTGTTGATGGTGCAGGAAGTTGGTTCAAGAATGCCGAAACACCAAATTTTGACCATATTTTTGAAAATGGTGCGGTTACATATACAGCTCTCTCATCAAAACCCACTATCAGTGCTGAATGTTGGGGTTCGATGCTTATTGGCGTTGGTCCTGAAATTCACAAACTGACAAATCGTAAAGTTTCGATTCTCCCCTATCCTATTTGGTCAAAATTCCCCACAGTATTTCGTCGTATAAGAAAAGTTTATCCTGAAGCAGAATTAGGTTCATACTGTGACTGGAATCCAATTACAAAGGGAATTGTTGAAAAATTTATAGGTGTTTCTCACGCAACGGCAAGAGACAAGGAATTAACGCCCATTATTTGCGATTATATTCGTGATAAAAAGCCTGATTTTCTCTTTATTCACTTTGACAGTACTGACGGAGCAGGTCATAAATACGGTTATGGAACACCGGAACATGTCAAAGCTATAAATGTTGTTGACAAGCTTATTGGAGATGTTTATTCTGCCATAGAAAGTGCAGATATACTCGAAGACACTCTCTTTATGGTTATAGCAGACCATGGTGGTACAAATCCTGGAAACGGTAAAGGTGGAAGCCATGGTGGCTGGACAGACGAAGAAAAATATGTTACTTTTGCCGCTGTTGGTAAGGGTGTGAATAATACAGAAATTCAAACAATGAATATTCGTGACCTGGCAGCTATTATTCTTTATGCTATGGGCATAGAGGCTCCTGAATTTAACGAAAGAGGTTGGACATCACAAGTTCCTGAAAAGTTATTCCTTGATTATAAGGGCAAATATCGTGACATCTCTCACCTTACAGGTGCTGCTCCCAGAATTTCAAAAACACATCACAAATCCGAGCTTATATAAAATGCAAATACAAGAAAATAATTTAAGGTGATAACAATATGAAATTCATAAAAGTTACTGACAGCAAAAATGTTTTTGCTGATGGTATTCATGATGATACAAAGGCATTACAAGAGTGTATTGATAAAGTAAAACAAGGTGGTACAGTCTATTTTCCTGACGGAACATATCTTGTTTCAAATGCATTGATTTTTTATTCGAATCAGACTCTTAAATTTTCCGATAATGCCGTAATTTTAAGAAGTGATAAAAGTAAAAATATAACTAGATATCTTCTTGCTTCCTACTCTGAGCCTGAATGGAGTGGATATGAAGGTACACATGATGTTATAATTTCAGGTGGTATATTTGATGGAAACAAAGATATTACTGAAAAATCAACCCTTGTGAATACGGTGCATTGTAAAAATATTCTCATTGAAAATTGCCGTTTTGTTAACTGTTCTACATGGCACATGATTGAAATAAATTCAACTGAAAATGCCACAGTACAAAACTGTGTTTTTGATGGACCTACATATACAAGCATTCACGAAGAATTGCTGAATGAAGAAATTCAGTTAGACCTTGCTCACGATGGCTCATATGGTCCTGTTTATAACTGTGATGGCACACTTATTGATTTTTGCAAGGATGACACAGTTTGTTGTAATATCACTATTAAAGACAATATTTTCAAATGCGCTGGTTTCCCTGCTATTGGTCATCACGGAGATTGTGACCACCACAATATTCTCATTGAAAACAACATCTTCGACGGACCATCAGGATTAGGTGATAAAAGCAGAGGATATATAATCTTTAGACCTAAGGTATATGACCTTAAGGTCAAAAACAACACTTTTATTTCTCCTCAATACTGCAATTCTCCTAATTACGGAATCATTTTTGAAAACCCAGATGAGAATGCAATAATGGAAGAAAATAATACCTTTATAGGTTTTTAAACAAAAAAACAATATAATTTAAAGGAGAACAAAAATGAAAAAATATGAATCAATGATTATAGGACATATAAGTAAAGATTTTAATATCGACCATTTGGATAACGAAGTGGCAAACTATGGCGGAGCTGTAATTTATTCAAGTGCTTCTGCTTACGCCTTGGGACATAAAGTTTTAGCAGTAACAAAAATAAGTCACGAAGACCTTTGCACACTTTCAGCATTTGTAATTCCAGAAGAGGATGTTTGCGCCATAGAATGTGAAAGTTCTTGTTCTATAAGAAACAAGTATTTCACAGCAGATAAAGAGCGTCGTGATTGTACATGCCTTTCAGTGGGTACACCTTTTGATATCAAAGATATTCCTGCAGATGCAGAAGCTGAAATTTATCATTTTGCAGGTCTTATTTATGGTGATTTTCCAAATGATTTGATAAAGAAATGTGCCGAAAAAGGTAAGGTTGCAGTTGATGTTCAAACTTGTCTTCGCCATGTTAACAAAGAAAATGGTAAAATGTATTTTGAAGACTGGGCATGTAAAAAAGAAATGCTTCCTTACGTAACTTTTCTTAAAACTGATGCTGCTGAGGCAGAAATTCTGACAGGTACATCGGATAGAGTTGAAGCTGCAAAAATCCTTCATTCATGGGGTGCAAAGGAAATTCTTATTACTCACAACACAGAAGTTCTTGCCTATGATGGTGAAAACATCTATACATGTCCTATAAAATCAAGAAACTTAAGTGGAAGAACTGGCAGAGGTGATACTACTTTTGCAGCATATATAAACGAAAGACTTACAAAAGATATTCCAACAGCACTTCTTTATGCTACAGCAACAGTTTCACTTAAAATGGAAACTCCTGGAGCTTTCAAAGGTACAAAAGACGATGTTGAAGAATATATCAGAGAGTTCTACGCATAAAAAATGGTAAATTCATTAAGCGATAAAAAATCAAATTTTCTTATTTTTCTTTGTTGGGCGGCTTATACTTTTGCTTATGTAGCAAGGCTTAATTATAATGCTTCGATGGTAGAAATACTGTCCCAACTCGGTACCACTAAAGAGGCAGCCGGCACTGTAAGTTCATTTTTCTTTTTTGCTTATGGTGCAGGTCAACTGGTAAATGGTTTGCTCTCAAAAAAATATAATACAAAATATTCTGTCTCTATTGCACTTGTAGGGTCTTGCATCTTAAATTTTGCAATGACATTGTGTGCAGACATAAACGAGATGAAGTTCGTTTGGTTTTTTAATGGTGTATTCCAGTCAATTCTTTGGTCATCACTTATCAAAACCTTGTCAGATAACCTTGCAGACAATAAACTATCTAAAGCAGTTATGGTAATGAGTACAACCATAGCTACAGGTACATTTATGGCTTACGGGTTTGCAGCACTTTTCTCATATCTCCATTTAAGTTGGAATTTAATATTCTATGTAGCTTCGGTACTTGTGGGAATTGTAGCTGTGCTATGGTTTATTGGAATAAACACTATCCAAAACACAAAACAGAAAATAAGCGTTGATAAGAAATCAACAAAAAACAACATATCACTTACACCAGTTCTTGTTGTCAGTATTGTTGTTGTGCTAATTTCAGCAATATCCAATGGTTTTATAAAAGATGGGATAACCACTTGGGTTCCCTCAATTTTAAAAGAGGAATTCGGTGTTTCTTCGTCTTTATCAATTATTGTGACTTTGCTCCTTCCAGTGTTATCTATCTTCGGCACTTCCCTAGTAAATGCACTACATAAAAAACAAAAAAATGAAAATGTCCTCAATGGTATTTTCTACTTTGCAACAGTCATTTTAGCAGGATTTATTATTCTTACATTAAATCTTAAATCAGTACCACTTACCCTTGCACTTTTCTGTGGAATCGCATGTTTAATGTCATCGGTCAATATTGTTATTACAAATATTGTACCGCTTTATTCTAGAGAAAAAATGGACTCTGGTCTTTTAGCGGGACTGCTTAACACATTCTGTTATATTGGAAGCACTCTAGCTACATCCTTGCTCGGCAAAATCGCAGATACCAAGGGTTGGAATGCTGTGCTTATATGTATTTTTGTCCTTACAGTTATTTCTTTTATTGTATGCTGCATTTCAGTATTGTTAAAGAAAAAACATAACTAAGACTCAATTAAAATCAAAAAGCCTATGAAGTTTAAATCTAACCTCATAGGCTTTTAAATTTTTTTATTCTAAAAAATCTATTTTTTGACATTATGTGATTATTAAGGTTGAGTTTATAAATTTGGTGTGGTATAATAAATTGTTAACATATACCTTTTAGTTATATTATATATAGTAAGTCAGTTTTTTGCGATTAGGTTAAAGGTGGAAGACGATGAAATATTTACGTTTGATAGTAATCTTACTGTTTTTAATATCCCTTGGTGGAGTAGCATACACCATGTACACACTCTCTATACAAGATGTTACCTCTCCTGTTATTACTGCTGAATATGACGAAATTCATATAAGTGTAAATGATAATGAAGATGTTTTATTTAACGGACTCACTGCTATTGATGATAGAGACGGAGATATAACCGACCAAATTATAATAGAACGTGTTTCTCGATTTTCAGAAATAGGTGTTTGTCAAGTCAACTATGTTGTTTTTGATAAGGAAAATAATATAGGCAGATACCAGCGAACTTTATATTACGACGACTATGTTGCTCCTCGTCTTCATTTTGACAGACCAATGTTACACTATGCCGCTGAAGATATTTCTGCTCTTAGTGGAGTACGATTAATCGACTGTATCGATGGTGACATATCACATAAGTTAAAGCTTGAAGCATCTAATGTGGCTGCTAGTGTACCGGGAATCTATGAAATAGAGATATCCGCAGTATCTGACTTTGGTGATGAGATTCACGTGCGCTTACCTCTAAACATCATAGAATATTCTGCAGACACACCTGTAATCACTCTTAGTCAGTATTTAGTTTACACTAAAAAGGGACAAGAAATTGACCCATTGACCTATATAACCAGCGTTACTGACAGTAATGGTGTTGAAATGGATATAGCAGACGTTAAGGTCAACAGTCAGGTAGATTTTCAAAAAGAAGGTGCAGGTCAAATGCTTTTGGAAATTACCAATAAGCATGGAGTGACCGGCATCACATATTTGACAGTTATAGTTGAGGCATAAGGAAAAATGGGAAAGAAAAAATTATTTAGTTTTGACAACTTACATTTGTCCATAGTCATAAAAGATGTTTTCTTAAACTTTTGGGTTGTTATTCTGGCTATGGCAACTGTTTGTATGGGAATATTTACATACGAAAAGATGTTATATAAACCACAATATAAGTCTGAAGCAACATTTGTGGTCTCCCCTCGTAGTAACGGTTCATATGTGGGATTCTATGCTTCCTTGAACACAACCAGCGAAATGGCAGGTGTGTTTAGTGAGGTTTTCACTAGTGATGTGTTAAAAAGAATCATTCGTGAGGACCTTAATGAACCAAATTTATCATTTACCATAAATGCAAGTGTTGCAGAAGGCACCAATATTCTTTGTGTTAGTGCAGTTTCAGATTCTCCTAAAAATGCACAATCCGTAATGTTGTCATTAATTGACAATTACGGAGAAGTTTCGGAGTACCTTTTCGATGGTGTGGTATTAGATACCTTGAAATCACCACAAGTTGTCACTACACCTTGTAACCCTTTAAACACAACTCTCTATATGGCTTTAGGTGTTGCTGCCGCTGCAGTTGTTACAATAGCAATTATAGTATTCCTTTCTGTAACAAGAAAAACAATTAAGACAAGGGATTCTGCTAAATTCTATATGGGTGAATCTCCTTTAGGTATTCTGTTAAAAGTAAAAAAACACAGAAAAAATCAAAAAATTAAAAAATATAAAAAAGCCCCTCTTCTTATAACTAATATAGCTACAGGCTTTAGTTATGTTGAGTCCATGATGCAGACTTCGCATAAAATATTTCATAAAATGCGCAAAAACAACCAGAAAGTATTGCTGGTAACAAGTTGTGCAGAAAATGAAGGTAAATCTACTATTGCTTCCAATTTAGCATTATATATGGAGAAACATGGTAAGCGTGTTGCTTTGGTCGATTTCGACTTGCGACATCCTTCAATACAAACCATTTTCTCTGACTCCAACAATTCATATGACATGTACGATATATACGACTGTCTTAACAGTGGGATATCTGACACTTTAGGAAACGGAAATAAAAAATTAGAAATCGTTTATTGCAGTAAGCCATTCCGTCATCCTGATAAATTTTTAACCAGTGAACAAATAGAAACATTCATCTATGAATTGCAAAAAAGATTTGATTATGTTGTTATAGACAGTTCACCATATACTGTTGCTGCGGATACTGGTATGATTTTACAGCATGCAGATTCAGTTGTCATGGTTGTTCGTCAAGACTGGGTTCCACACCAAATTCTTCAAGATATAGCCGAAGAACTAGATACCGGAAAAGCTGAATACTTGGGATATATTCTCAACAATTATCGTCACAGACATACTTTACACATTTTTAATGAAAAATCGTAATACAAGAATGAAAAGCAGGTGAAAAACATGCGTGTAATAAGAAAAGAAAAAGATGGAGCATCCTTCGTGGATATTAAAGTTCTTTTAGAGAACTTTTTACTCGTTTTAAAACGATTGTGGTGGATTGTGTTAGTATTTACTTTAATCATTGGAACAGTTCTCCCTGTTCTATCCAAAATAAATTACACCCCTGTTTATCGTGCCTACTGTTCTTTTTCAGTAAAAGTAAAAAACAATTCTAACACCGGTGATTTAAACTCACTTTATGGCATTTATTACGACAAGGATTTAGCAACACAGTTAGAAAGCACCTTCTCTTACATTTTAAGTAGTGACCTCCTTACTGATGCTATAAAAGAAGATTTAGGCGCTAAATATGCATCTAACAACATTACCGCAAAATGCATTCCTGGTTCTAACCTTTTTGAATTGAATACATATGCCCCCTCACCTGAAGAAGCAGGCATACTTTTAGATGAAGTAATAATGATTTTTGAAGAAACTGCTCGATTTGTTATTGGTGACCTTGATGTTGATTTGGTTGAAGAACCGGTAATTGTGGACACCCCAACAAACAGTTTGAATCTTGTTAAGGATGCCATCCTTGGTGTAGCAATTGGATTCGTGTTAGGTTTGTCAATTGTTTTATTCTTCTCAATCTTTAAAAACACTGTTCAGAAACCTAGGGATTTGGAAGATTATCTTAATATGCCTTGGCTTGGCGTTGTTCCTATTGCTGATTTCACAAATGGTGATGACAAAAACAAAGCACGCAACAATGACTTTTATGAAAGCATACATGGTATTGCAAAAAAACTCGATAACATAATTAAAAAAGACGGAGTCAAAGTATTTTTGGTTACTAGCACATCCCCTTCCGAAGGAAAATCTACAATAAGCCTTGCATTAGCAGAAACAATGGAAAGTTGGGGAAGAAAAACTTTACTTATTGATGGTGATTTGCGTAATCCTACACTTCACCGACGTGTTGGATTAAAGAAGCAGTCCCTTCCACTGGAATACGTTGTAAAAGGCGATGTACCTGTAGAAAAAATCATGCATAAAGTAACAAAAAACAATGTTTCCTTTATCGGCAATAGCATACCTGTAAAACAGCCTACCGTTCTTATTGATTCACAAGAAATGAGAGATTTTGTGAGCACATTAAGTAATCAATTTGACTGTGTTATTATCGATACACCACCTTGTGAAACTATGACTGACGTGGCTTTGTATCAAGAATATTCAGATGGTATTCTCTATGTTGTCCGTCAGGACCATGCTCCTATCAGAAATATTATGAATGCTGTTGAGGGACTTGGACAAAGTGATGGCAAAATCTTGGGATATATTCTCAACGGTGCCAGAGAAACTGCTGAGGGATACGGAAAATACAGTTACGGTAAATATAGTTACGGTAAATATGGTTACGGCTATGGCTATTATGGTAGATATGGTAGTTATGGCAGGTACGGTTATTACGGCAGATACCACAAACATTCTTATAGTCATTATGAGGATTCTGTAGATGAATAAATTAATTCGCAAAATAAAAGATGGTACCATAGCACAGATGGTTAAAGAATTACGCTGGATTGTTAAATTGAGCAAAAAATACACCTGGGCTATAGTTTGGTATGTTCTTTTAGGAATACTTGGCATAGGTGCAACCTTGTGTTCAAGTGTTATCAGTAAAAATATTATCGATATTGTTACTGGTTATAAGCAAGGAATGATTATTTCAGTTGCAATAGCATATATTACAATGCAATTAGCCAAAATTGTGTTGAGTGCAATTGCAGAAAATGTCAATACAAGAGTTCAACTTAAAGTTAACCAGCAAATCCGTGCAGATATTTTTAGTCAAATTATGCATGCACCCTGGGAACCAATTATGAAATTCCATTCTGGTGACCTACTCACCCGTTCAGGACGAGATGCAGACATTGTTGCTTCAAGCATTTTAGGTTGGGCACCTACATTTGTCGTGAATTCTATTCAGTTTATTGGAACATTTGTATTGATAATGTACTACGACTATACCCTTGCTTTGATTGCTTTGGCTACTGCTCCAATTACTCTTTTCACCTCTGCATTTTTGATGAAGAGAATGCGCAGACACAACAAAAAAATGCGAATAATTGCATCTGATATGACATCCTTTCACGCAGAGTCATTTAACAATGTGCAATCCATTAAAAGTTTTGGTGTTGTTGATGCTTACTGTAAAAAATTAGGTGAAATACAGAAAAAACAAAAAGATGCTACTCTTGAGCATAATAAATTTTCTATTCTCACATCAACATTTTTAAGCACTGTAGCTGTAATTGTTACTGGAATTACATATTTCTTTTGCATTTACCGTTTGTGGGAAGGACATATCACCTATGGTGAAATGACAATGTTTTTACATCTATCAGCAGTATTATCAGGTGCTTTCAGTGCTTTAGTAGGACTTGTGCCTACAACTATAAGTGCTGCCACCTCTGCAGGCAGAATAATGGATTTAACAGAATTACCTGCGGAGAATACCGAACCAGTTGAGGAAGTTGAGCAAATTCTTAACAAGGGTAATTGCGATATTTCTCTTAAGATAGAAGATGTAGAATTCTCATATATATCTGGATACAATGTTTTCAAACACGCCGAAATGGAAACAGAATCAGGTCAGGTTGTTGCTTTGGTTGGTGAATCTGGTTGTGGCAAAACCACAATGCTTCGTATATTATTAGGAATAGTAGAATTAAAAGAAGGTAGGGTATATATTCGTGGTGAAAATAACACAATTATACCTATATCCCCTGCTACAAGACGATTATTCTCATATGTGCCACAGGACAATACATTATTTTCAGGTACAATTGCAGAAAATCTTCGCATTATGAAATCTGATGCTACTGACGAAGAATTGGAAGAAGTCCTTAATACTGCTTGTGCTCTTGATTTTGTAAATGAATTACCTGAGGGTATTTACTCATATATCGGTGAAAGAGGTAATGGTTTGTCAGAAGGACAGGTACAGCGCATTTCTATTGCAAGAGCCTTGCTCAGTAATGCACCAATTCTCCTTTTCGACGAAGCAACCAGTGCTTTAGATGCAAAAACAGAAAAAAATCTTCTTAAAAATATATCCGAATCTCGTGGAGAGCGTACATGTATTGTGACTACTCATCGTCCTTCTGTGCTCACATCATGTGATAAGGTATATAAAATCTGCGATGAAAGTATAAAATTGCTTAATAAAGACGAAATTCAAGAGTTTATAATGAATAGTTAATGTCATTTTTCGACATTATTCACCGAATTTGTTCGAATGCTTGAAAATTTCTTTTAAATATGTTATATTGTAGGGTGGAGTTTAGTATGAATTTTTCAGATAAACTTTTTTGTACAAAAAAAGGCTATATTCATCGAAAAATAATAAACGAAGATGTGCTTATTTCCGTCGGTTCAGGTATTGCTGATTTCAACGGATACATATCACTAAATTCTACTGCTTCTTTCTTGTGGGATATGCTAAAAGAAGCAAAAAGCATCCAGGAACTCAGTGAAGCTCTTGCCGAAGAATTTGATGTATCACTCGATGAAGCAAAAACAGATGTAAACGAATTTATACTTATGCTTCTTGATAAAGGAATGTTGGAGGAGAAATAGAGTTGATTAATCTTGACACAATGCCCCCTCGTTATCCTAAAAATGGTACTTTTGAATTAACATTAAGATGTAATTTGCATTGTAAAATGTGTATGTTCCGTAGAGAAGACTGTGAAAACGCTACCCTCTTACAGGAAGAACTGACCACAGAACAATGGATTGATATGGCACGTCAGGTTGCAGAAGCTGGAACTATCAGTCTTCTTCTCACCGGTGGCGAGCCTATGCTCAGAAAAGATTTCTGTGAAATATATCGTGGTATTTATGAGCAAGGTTTTATAATTACACTATATACCAACGCAACAATGGTTACGGAAGAAATTATAGAAACCTTAAAAGAATGCCCACCCCATCGTATAGGTATAACACTATATGGTGCTAATAATGATTCATATAACAAGGTTTGCGGTATGGCTGACGGTTTTGAAAAAGCCATTGACGGTATTAACCAGTTGCGTACCCTACCCTCAGTTATTGAGTATAGAATGACACTCATAAAAGATAATATTGATGATTTAGATGCAATCTGCCAATTAGTTGAAGGCTTTGGTGGAGTTGTAGCAAATCCTCTCTTTGTATTTGCTCCTGTTAGAGGCGGTTGTATGCCTGTTCAGGAGTGTCGGCTTTGTGCAGAAGATTCGGTAAAATCTATGGTTAGTCGTTCTGTGTCTAAAATAGAAGAAATGATTCCTGACTCCCTTAAAGCTAAAGTCCGTATCAAATTAAAAGAACCAACTTCTGAATGCCATACTGGTGTGCAGAAAATGACCTTACTTGGATGTAGTGCGGGAATGGATAGTTATACCATTACATATGACGGAAAGCTTATCGGATGTCAAACATTAGGCGTATTTAGTACCGATGCCATAAAAGACGGTTTCTCTGTGGCTTGGGAAAAATATCCATTCCACGTGCGTTTGCCTGAAGAACCAGATGAATGCACAAAGTGTGAGTGCAAAAATTTTTGTAAAGCATGTCCTGCTGTGAGAATGGCAGAATGTGGTAGATTAGATGGAGTTCCAAAGTATATTTGTGATTTTTCAATAGCATTGAAAAAGGAAGTAGTCGGTTAAATGAAGAAAAGACTGTATGAAAAACCGAATATACAGTTAGTACCTATTGTACCTGAGCAAGCGGTGGCTGATATATGTTGGGCTTATGCCAAGAATAAACAGCCATTCTATTACAACGTGCCCGGGCGTGGCTATGCTATACTCAAAATCGCCGGAAATGGCGGTTGTAATAGTGGTGTTTTGTTTGATATTGACTACTCGGCAACAGATTTAACACCTGAAGAAATGGCATCATTTGATGCACATATGGAAAAAGTTATTGCACAGGCAAAAGCCGCTGCTGGAAACAATGCCACCCCATTTAAGGGCTCACCGTTTTCAGGTGATACCGATTCATCTTGGAGTTAAAATGAAAAAGTTTTACAAAATAGGTCCTGTAACCTTGTTACTTCAGGACTTTCCAACAAATAATATATATCCCTTCGCTCTGTGGAAGGCTGATGCATATACAACAGCGGAAACCGAGCCTGACATTACCATAAGTTACACACCCGAACTCATTGTTCCAAACGGAGAATGTGTTAAAACTGAGCGTTCTCTTTTTGTTGTGCGTCGTACTTTTGTGATGCCTGATGGTGGTATGTTATGGCAACAAGAAGACACAGAAAATGGTAATGTTATTTTACAGTTTATTGTAGATGCAGAAGGGAAAGATGTTCGCCTCACGGTTGACAAAAGTGAAAGCTATGGTATGGCTGCATTTGAAAGCCTTACTTTCATTATTTTTTACCTTTTGTTACGCCGAGGGGTTCTTACTTTTCATGGGGTACTTATGGAGTATTCATCAAAAGGGATTATTATTTCTGCCCCATCGGAAGAAGGAAAAACCACTCACGCAAGACTTTGGCGTGATAATAAAAATGCTTTGATACTGAATTCTGACCGTAGTTCTTGCTACAAAGAAAATGACAAGTGGATAGGCTTTGGCACACCATGGTGTGGTACTGGTGGAGAAAATATCAACCGTAATGTGCCTTTAAAAGCATTGGTAATTCTTAAAAGAGGAAAAGAAAATCGTGCTTGTGTTATGGAAAATCACAAGATATTGGCAGAAGTATTGCCCCATGTTATGTATCCTAACTACAATGAAAATTTAACTGACTCTGCACTATCCTTATTGGATGAGTTTTTACAGCAAATACCTGTTATATCCCTTGAATGCACTCCTTGTGCAGATGCAGTAGATGTTTTATATGATTGCTTGGAGGGATTCATATGATGCACACAGATTTGACCAAAGTACCTGCAACTGAACTCTTTGAAGCAATTAAACAAACTCTGCATGATGGCTATGATGTTGAATTTACAGTCACAGGCAACAGTATGTGGCCAATTCTCTGCCACAAAAGAGATAGTGTAATTATTTCTGCTTGTAATCTGCAAGAAATCAAATGTGGTGACACAGTTTTATATTGCCCAATACCTGAAAAATACCTTTTGCACCGTGTTACTCACATAAAAGATGGAAAATTTCGTACAGCAGGTGACGGAAATTGCTTTTATGATGGTACTTTTACCACAGATTGCATAGTTGCAAGAGTAACAACATATATTCGAAAAGGAAAGAGATACTCGGCAGACGGTTTCGCTATGAGAATGTGGAGTTTTTGCTGGAGATTTTTGTTCCCAATCAGAAAAACATTATTATCTGTTTTTCGCAAAATCAGTCAGTTGAAAAGAAAATTTAAAAACAACAAAAAATAAGCGTTGCATTTGGGAATATCCCCTCTTGCAACGCTTTTTGTTATTAAGTTAGATACTGAAATTAATTGTTTGCGAGGCTTTCTTCAACTGCCTTTTGTGCCTGTGCCTTTGCAATTTCAAGTGCTTTAAGGTCAATTTTTCCTGCCTTGATTCTGTAGAAACTGAATGCAAAGAGGAATACCACCATACCTATCATAAAGTACTGGTCACCTGCTTCAAGTGTTGTAAAGAGTGAAACACTGATGAGTAAGTCTGCTATAATTGCAAGTACAATTGTTATATTAAGAGCCCATTTTGGCATATGGAAGAAACTGTTTTTCCAAGCATCAGGATATTTCTTAAGAAGCTTGAACATAAGACAATTGTTAATAAGATTGAGAATCATAACTGGAATCATCATAAGTGAGATTAAATCATCAAGTCCCATATCTACGAAAACAGGTACAACAGCAACAATGTAAAGCACAAGCATCATAACCCAAGGATAACCTTTTTTTGTTTTCTTGCCAAGGACTGATGGAAGCCAACCATCTTCGATAGTAGCAAGCATTGGGTGCTGAACACCTGCAATAGCACCATAAAGTGATGTTGCAATAGCAAAACAAGCACCACCAAGAGTAAATATAACATAGATTGCGTGTGGGAAAATCTTTTCAGCAACAACACCAAGGTTTCTATCTGCAACCTGTTCAATTGGGAGAACACCAGCAGTAACGATAGCAATAAGAACATATACAATCATAACTACAAATGATGCAATAAGAATTGCTTTTGGAAGTGAACGTTTAGGGTCTTTTGCATCCGGTGTCATTTCTATTGGTCGTGTTGCACCCTGACAAGCAAAACTCATCATTGCAACAGCCATAATAAACCCAAATGGTCCACCACTAAAATAGCCTTCTGAAAGTGGATTTGCAGTTGAAAAATCAACCTTTGGAATACCTGCAATTATGTAAACAAGAAGTGAAATGATAAGGACACCAACCATTACAAGGTTGAATTTACCCATAAATTTTCCACCCATAAAGGTTGTTGCAAAGAAAAATGTAATTATACCTATCGCAATAAATTTACCATATGGTGCAATCTGTGGGAAGATGATTGAAGCATACTCAACAACTGAAAGACCATACATAGCAAAAGCAAGTCCTGAGA
Organism: uncultured Clostridia bacterium; assembly: GCA_937877675.1. Lineage (GTDB taxonomy): Bacteria > Bacillota > Clostridia > Oscillospirales > Acutalibacteraceae > Fimenecus. Next base: position 23,671 of record CALEIS010000117.1, read on the forward strand.
AAATGCTTGAAATCGCAGTAACACCAACTAAAAGTGGTGGCTGTAAAAGTGCAGACTGGCTATAATTACCACCAGGAAGCACAAACATACCCGACATAAGTGTTTTATAGGCATATGCAAAAAGAACTACTACACAAGCCACAACGAGGGCTAGTGTAATTGAACGACCTGTAAAGCCGATTGCAGTACCCATTGAAACAAATATGCCTGAACCGATACAGTTACCAATTCCGTAACAAGAAAGTTCGGCAACACTTAATTTTCTTTTGCCTTCTGTTTTAACAGCATCTTTCATTTTAACATCTCCTTAATAATGTCTTTCACATCTGGAAAATCTGTCATAGTCTTTGCATAGTGTGAATAAGTAACATTCATATTTTTATCAACTGCAACAAATGCACAAAGTTGATTTTCTCTTGGTCCTTCCACATTTTCAGGTGCAGGACCTATAGCAGAATTCACAGACTCAATCATATCAAGATTTAAAAGTTTATAAACATTTTTACCGATAACCTTTTCCACAAGTTTATCACCTGCAAGCATACTCACAATACCCTGTGCTTCAAACACATTGTATTTATCATACAACTCACATTTCGGGTCTGCTATCAATTCAAAAGGATATTTATGCTGATGTTTTGCAAGAGTATATACATCATTCTGCATAATGAATTTAATATCATAACCCATAGCCTTAAAAACAGGATATGCTGCTGTGAATGATGCTAAAAGCACTTTGCAAAGTTCACAATCATAAAATCTTGAGAAAATAATAAATGTCTTTTTATCTCCGCTGAGTGTTGCATTAGTTGACTTTGGTGAATCATAAACAAAGTTTTCAAGTTTTTCACCAACAGTAAGAGTCTTGTGGTATGGTTTACCATTTTCTTCCCAATTCTTTCTGACTTCCTCAACTGCATTTTTAAAGCGAACAAGTGCTTTTTCAATAGTCACTTTTGCACAGGCAAGATTAATTCTCTGGAATCCTCTGCCTGCAGGTCCAAACATTTCACCATTATCAAGATAAAGTCCTGCTCCCTCAAGCATTTTGCGAAGCTCAACATGAGTCATACCTAATTCTCTCATATCAAGCCATTGAAGATATGTACCCTCAAGTGGATAAACCTTGATTTCAGGGAAATGCTCTGCCATAAAGTTCTCAACAACCGTTGCATTTTCTTTAACAACTGTTAATAATTCATCGAGCCAATCCTCACATTCGTTATATGCAGCAATACAAGCAGGATAAGCAAAAATATTAAGTCCCATCTGCATATTAAAAAGTGAACAAGCAGTTGCTTTTGCTCGGATTTTGGCATTAGGAATGATAATGTTTGAACATTGAAGCCCTGCAAGGTTAAATGTTTTACTTGGTGCAGTACAAACAGCGATATTATCAAGTACAAAATCACCCACATTTGACATTACAGTATGTTCATATCCCGGCATAATCAAATCGTGGTGAATTTCGTCATCAATAATGAAAACACCATTACGACAACATATATCTGCAACCTTTTTAAGTTCTTCTTTGCTCCACACTTTGCCGATAGGGTTATGTGGATTACAGAAAAGAAGTGCTTTTGCTTTTTTACACTTTCTTTCAAGGTCTGCGTAATCAATTTCATATGTGCCATTATTGTTAATGAGTTCACTGTAAACAATCTTTCTGCTCTTCGCAAGAACAGCCATATCAAACGGATAATAAACAGGAGTAAGAATAATTACACTAT
>CALEIS010000118.1 GCA_937877675.1 uncultured Clostridia bacterium
ATGGTTTGTGTTGACGTTCACGATATCCCAGTTGTTGCAGTTGTTGACCCTGATATGATGGCAACAATGCCAAAGGGACTTACAGCAGCAACAGGTATGGACGCTCTTACACATGCTATTGAAGGTTACATCACAAAGGGTGCTTGGGAACTTTCAGATATGTTCCATATTAAAGCTATTGAAATTATCGCAAAATCACTTCGTGGTGCAGTTGAAAACACAGACGAAGGCAGAGAAGGTATGGCTCTCGGTCAGTACGTTGCAGGTATGGGCTTTAGTAACGTAGGTCTTGGTATCGTTCACTCAATGGCTCATCCTCTTGGTGCTCTCTATGACACACCACACGGTGTTGCAAATGCAATTATCCTTCCAACAGTTATGGAATACAACGCTCCAGCAACAGGTGAAAAGTACAGAGATATCGCAAAGGCTATGGGTGTTGATGGTGTTGATGCTATGACTCTTGAAGATGCAAGAAAGGCTGCAATCGACGCAGTTAAACAGCTTTCAGTTGACGTTGGTATCCCAACAGACCTTAAAGAAATCGTTAAGGCAGAAGATATTGACTTCCTTTCACAGTCTGCATTTGATGATGCTTGCCGTCCTGGTAATCCAAGAGACACAAGTGTAGAGGAAATCAAAGAACTCTATCTTTCACTTATGTAATTATGAACTAAATCTTATAGGGTAGGAGCTTGCTCCTGCCCTATTTTTTTAAACAAATTTGAGTTTGTCAGAGATTTTTATATATTGAAATATAATATGTATTCTGCTACAATATATTAAAATAAAAATTCAAAGGAAAATTTGTTATGAAGACTTATAATCTCAACGGACAGTGGAATATGACTCGTGTAGCAACAGGCGATAAATACGAGGTAAATGTCCCATCTGACAACTACACTCAGTTACTCGAATTAGGTGCTATTCCTGACCCATATTACAAGGATAATGAAAGTCAAGTTGAATGGGTTGGTCGTGAAGACTGGACTTATGAAAGAACATTCACACTCGCAGAAGATGACCTTGCAAACAGAAAGGTTTTACTTGTTTGTAAAGCTCTTGATACTCTCTGTAATGTTTATGTGAATGACACTCTTGTTGGTAAGGGTGAAAATGCACATCTCAAATATGAATTTGATATCAAAGGTGTTGCAAAAGCAGGGGATAATACTCTCAAAATCACATTCTTTGCTCCAACAACCTATGCAGAAAAAAGACAAGCAGAAAAGCCAATTCCAAAGAATTGTAATGGTACTGACGGTGCTGCATATATGCGTAAACCACATTGTCATTTCGGTTGGGACTGGGGTCCACATCTTCCACTTTCAGGTATCACAGATGATATTTGGGTTGAGTGCTTTGATAATCGCCTCACAGATGTTGAAATCAAGCAGATTCACGAAAATGGCAAGGTAACTGTTAGAATCAACTCTGTTGTTGACGGTGAGGGTGATGTTTCTGCAAAGATTGTATATCCAAATGGCACAGAATTTGCAATCGAAAACAATGAAATCGTAATCGAGAACCCTGAACTTTGGTGGACAAAGGAATTAAATCCAGTAGAAAAACAACCACTTTACACAGTAGTTGCAACACTTGGTGATACTGTGATTACAAAGAAAATCGGTCTTCGTACAATCCGTCTTGACCGTTCAAAAGACCAGTATGGTCACAATTTCTGCTTCTATCTTAACGGTGTGCCAATTTTCGGTAAAGGTGCTGACTGGATTCTTCCTGACTCACTTATGGGCAGAGTAACAAATAAAACTTACGATTACTACATAGATTCAGCACTTAGTGCAAACTTCAATATGCTCCGTATTTGGGGTGGTGCTTACTATACACCTGACTATTTCCTTGAGCAATGCGACGAAAAAGGTCTTCTTATCTGGCAGGACTTTATGTTCGCTTGTCTTATGTACCCATTCTATGAAGAAGATTTCCTTCAGAATGTGTTAAATGAAATCAGATATCAGATTATGCGAATGAAATCTCATCCTTCTCTTTGCCTTTGGTGTGGTAATAACGAGGTTGAAACAATGTTTTCATATATGCCTGAAACAATGAAAATTGTTCAGTGGTATAAAAAATTCTTCTATGAAATTCTTAAAGATTTGACAACTGAACTTGACCCGGACACTCCATATATCGAAACATCTCCAATTGGTGATGGATTCCGTAAGGGTGTAACAGGTGACGACCACGGTGATACTCATATGTGGACAGTTTGGCATGGTCAAAAACCACTTAACTATTACAGAAGCAGACCTACTCGTTTTTGTAGTGAATTCGGTCTTGAATCATTACCATCAATGGATGCAGTCCGTCAATTTGCAGAAGAAAGTGACTATTACATCACAAGTGATATTTTTAATTCACACCAAAAATGCAAAAATGGTAACAGAAAAATGCTCTATTACCTTCTTGAAAAATTCTATGAGCCTGAGAAGTTTGAAGATTTAATCTATATGACAAATCTCATTCAAAAAGAATGTATTCAGGATGCAACTGAGCATTGGCGTCGTCATCGTGAGCGTTGCAATGGTTCACTTTTCTGGCAGTATAACGATTGTTGGCAGGCTCCATCTTGGTCAAGTGTTGACTATACAGGCAAGTGGAAAGCGCTTCAATATGCTGCTCGTCATTTCTTTGAGCCGGTTTGTGTTTCAATTGAAGAAACAGACAAGGATTATAAAGTATTTATTCTCAATGACACAAGAGAAGATAAAAAATTGACTGTAAGTGTTAAAATTGCAACTCTTGATGGCAAAGTGCTTTATGAGAATAAAAATACCAATGACATTGTAAAAAATGTTGTTGCAAATTCAAGGGTATTGTTTGAAACAGGCAATATCGGTGGCAATAAAAAGGATATGTTCATGTCTGTTAAGCTTTATGAAAACGGAAATGTTATTTCAGAAAGAACAAAGATTTTTGTGCCTGACCGTGATTTGAAACTTAAAGCCAATACAATTGAAAAGTCAGTTTCTTATGAAAATGGTGAGATTATTGTTAAAATGAAATCTCCTGTATTCTGTCGTAGTGTGATGGTGGATATTGAAGATTTCCGTGAACCATTCTCCGATAATTACTTTGACTTATTACCAAATGAAGAAAAAATCGTTACAGTTAAAGCAGACAAGATGTACGATGTAACAGTAAAATCTCTTGCAGATATTCCTGTTAAAGGTTCAAAACTCAAGACTGCACTTTTCAGAGCCAAATTTTTTGCAGAACCTGAAAATCTTGCTAACTGGTTCTATTACACAATGAATTGATTCTTGACTAATTATTAAAAAACAAATATAATTACTCTGTAATTGAATGAAAGGATTGATATTCATGAAAAAAGTAGTTGCACTTTTATTGGTTGTGGCTTTAGTTTTTGCTTTTGCATCATGTAAAAAGAATGAAGCTACTGAAGAAACCACAACGGGTGTACCTTTCGATAAAGAAGTTCTTGCAGCTAACTGGCAGGATGGTTCTATCACATTTGAAAACGGAAATACAGTAACTTTACCTTGTGATTTAAGCAGTTTTCTCAGAGAATCCGGTCTTACTCTTCAGAATGCAGATAAATGGGAGACTAAAAAAGTAGCAGCAGGTAAGTCAGAAACATTACGTCTTTTTAAGGGTACGGATACAGAGATTAATATTACTTGTGAAAATCCATCTAAAGAAGAAGTTGCAATCACTAATACAAAGGTTGTAAAATTTAGCTTTAAACGTGGTAGCAGTGATACTTTACCAGGCAATAAATTGCTTAAGTTTGCAGGTACATTAACAGTTAATGCAAGCAGAACTGAAGTTGAAGAAGTTTTAGGTACAGGTAACGTTGGTAGCCGTGGAATTGTTACTTATGAAGAAACAAATTCAGCAAACAAAAAATTTGAGTTAAAAATCACATACGGTGACAATAACCTTATAAGTAATGTTTCATATGAAATAGTATAATAAAAAGGCTGTAAGTTTTTCTTACAGCCTCTTTTTTTATTCACTAATACAAAAATCATCTTCTACCTTGGTGATTTTTATTTTTTTGATTTCTCCGACAATTCCATTGGAAAGTTTAACCGGTGTGTAATTTGGTGTGTAGCCGAAATACACATCATTTTTTTGCTTTTCTTCAATAAGCACTGATAATTCTTTGCCGATTTGTGCTTTGAGAAAATCGTTTCTGATTTTTTCTGCAACAATGGAAAGTTCATTTACTCTTTGTGCTTTCACACTTTTTTCAATCTGTCCGTCCATTCTGTCTGCAACAGTGCCACTTCTTCGTGAGTAGGGGAAGATATGTATTTTCTCAAAACCGACTTTTTCTGCAAATGCCTTTGTGATTTCAAAATCTTCGTCAGTTTCTTGTGGAAAACCTACCATAATATCCGTTGTGAGAGTACAATCTTTGAACTCTTTTCTTAGTTTCTGACAAAGTGAGTAGTATTCATCACTTGTGTAGTGACGATTCATCTTTTTGAGAATTTTATCGCAACCACTTTGTAATGAAATATGGAATTGTGGACAGAGCTTTTCACACTTAGCAAGTTTCTCAATAAGTTCGTCTGTTATATGGTCAGGTTCAAGTGAACCTAAACGAATTCTTTCAACTTTTGGGTTTTCACTTACAGCAAAAACTGCGTCTGCAAGGTTTAATTCTGTACCCTTGCCATATGCTGAAAGGTTAATCCCTACAAGTACGATTTCACGGTATCCGTTATCTGTAAGAGCTTTAACTTCATTTTTAATATCTTCAATTGGCTTCCAACGAACTCGACCACGAGCCTTTGGAATAATGCAATATGAACAAAATCTGTCACAACCATCTTCAATTTTTAAAATTGCACGTGTTCTTTCTTCAAAACGGCTAATGCCTGATGAAACAAGTGCTTCACCACTTTGATGTTGCTCCATGTTTAATGTTCTGCAAGAGCTTGAAAAATACTCAGTTAATGAAGAAACAAGGAATTTGTTGTTTTTGTTACCAAGAACAATATCTGCCTCGATAAGTTTCTCTGCCATTTCAGGGAATGATTGTGGCATACAACCTGTAAGTACAACTGTACCTTCAGGATATTTCTTTTTATAATGACGGACACATTGACGAGTTTTTCTGTCACTTTCACTTGTAACGGTACAAGAATTTATGACGAAAATATCAGCCGTATTTTCATCTTCCGTTATTTCATATCCGTTTTTTGTTAATTGTTCACGCATTTCTTGAGTTTCATATTGATTGACCTTGCACCCAAGAGTGTGGAAAAATACTTTCATAATCTCACCTAAAATACATTGTAACATATTTTTTGAAATTTTCATATACTAATTTGTCCTGTTCATATACTTTTTTTGGAGGGATGAGCATGAAAAAGATAATATCTATTGTGTTATGTATATTTATGACACTATCAATGTGTGTTATAGCAACTGCAAAGGAAGAAACAGTAGCAGGGACAATATCGGCAAAATCAGCAATTCTAATGGAAATATCAACAGGCAAAGTCCTTATGGAATTAAATCCGGATGAACAACTTTCACCAGCATCAATAACAAAGGTTATGACAATTTTATTAACCTTTGAAGCCTTGGAATCAGGTGAAATTACATTGGAAGACCGTGTTACAGCAAGTCGTAATGCATCCTCAAAAGGTGGGTCACAGATATGGCTTAAAGAAGGGGAAGTGATGACTGTACATGAACTTTTAAAAGCCACAGTTATTGCAAGTGCAAATGACGCTTGTACAGCACTTGGTGAATATATTTCAGGTGACGAAACTTCTTTTGTTGCATTGATGAATAAACGAGCAAAGGAACTTGGAATGAACAATACTTGCTTTGAAAATTGTTCAGGACTTGACGATACTGTTACAAATCATTATTCAACAGCAAGGGATGTTGCTATAATGAGTTGTGAACTTATGAAACATGAGAAGGTCAAAGAATATACAACAATTTGGATGGATAGCCTTCGTGGTGGGGATACCCAACTTGTTAATACAAATAAACTTATCCGCTACTATGACGGTGCAACAGGTCTTAAAACAGGCACAACCTCAAAGGCAGGATATTGTGTAACTGCAACAGCAGAACGTGGTGGTATGGAGCTTGTGGCAGTGGTTCTTGGTAGTGATAATAGTTCAGAAAGATTTGAGGATGCAAAGAAAATGCTTAACTGGGGTTTTGCTAATTATGAAATTTGCCAACCAGAAATTGATATGTCACTTATTACTGATGTGACAGTGCTTTATGGAAAAGAGAGTGTGTTAAAACCCATTGTGGAAGCACCACGAAAAATACTCGTAAAAAAGGGTGAAGGGGATAAGATAACACAACGAATAGATTTGTGTGTGGATGTCCATGCTCCTGTAGAAAAAAATCAGACTTTGGGGAAAGTGTATTTCGAGATGAATGGTGAAATTTTGGACGAATGCAGGATTTTAAGTGATAAGAATTATGAACGTCGTGATGTGTGGTTTGTATTTTCACTTTTGTGGTCCACTTTTGCAAAAAAATAATAAAATTCTATTGAAAAATATATAGTTTTAGGGTAAAATATTTAAAACACTATATCAAAAAGCGAGGACTAATCAAAAATGGCATTAAAACTTAACGATAAATATGTTAAGAATTTTATTACTGATGATGAATTAAACGCTATGGCTTCTGCTGTGGAAGATGCTCATCAGAAAATAGAAGATAAAAGTGGTGAAGGCTCTGACTTTTTAGGTTGGGTTGACCTTCCAGTAAATTATGATAAAGAAGAATTCGACAGAATTAAGAAAGCAGCTCAGAAAATTAAAGAAGATTCAAAAGCTCTTGTTGTTATCGGTATCGGTGGTTCATACCTCGGTGCTCGTGCTGCTATTGAATTCTGCACTTCACAAAACTATAACCTTGTGTCAAAAGACACTCCAAATATCTATTTCAGCGGTAACTCAATCAGTGGTAATTCACTCAGTGAGCTTGTTGACCTTGTAAAAGATGTTGATTTCTCAATCAATGTTATTTCAAAGTCAGGTACAACAACTGAACCTGCTATTGCTTTCCGTATTTTCCGTGACCTTCTTATTAAGAAGTATGGCGAGGAAGAAGCAGCAAAGAGAATTTATGTTACAACTGATAAAGAAAAGGGAACACTTAAAGAATTCTCTGACAAAGCAGGTTACGAAACATTCGTAGTGCCTGATGATGTTGGTGGTAGATATTCAGTTCTTACTGCAGTTGGTCTTCTTCCAATCGCAGTTGCAGGAATTGATATTGATAAAATGATGCAGGGTGCTCAGGATGCTCGTGAAGCATACAGCGTTTGCGATATGAATAAGAACGATTGCTACAAATATGCTGCAATCCGTAACATCCTTCTCGGTAAAGGTAAAGCAGTTGAACTTATGGTTGCTTATGAGCCTGATTTCACAATGATGAACGAATGGTTCAAACAGCTCTTCGG
>CALEIS010000119.1 GCA_937877675.1 uncultured Clostridia bacterium
AGTATGGTCAATACACAACAGGTACAGAAGCAAAGGGTATCACATTTGCTATCCAAACATTTGCAGTTAAACTTGCAGCAGCTATCTCCGGCTCTGCATGGCTTGCTATCGTTGGAGTTTATGGTTTCATTTCTTTTGAAAATGCTGCTGATTTTGCTGCACTTGAAAAAATTAATGCTATTGCTCAACAACCTGCATCTGCTTTTGATGGAATTTGGTTCGCATATAACATTTTCCCAATTTTCGGTCTTGCAATTGCTTGTGCAATTTGGTATTTCTATCGTCTTAATGACAAGGATGTTCAAATTATGGCTAACTGCAATAGAGGAGAAATCACAAAGGCTGAAGCAGAAAAACTTCTTTCAAAGAAATATTAATATCACAAATAAAACCTCTAATCAAAGCAACAGTTTAAAAGCTGTTGCTTTTGTTTTTGCCGAAATATCATAATATGTTTGTCAAATTTGAATTTGTAGGGGAGAATGAATGAAGTATTGCTGCGCAATATGAAGTAATTTTCAATTATGAAGTATTTGCTATCGCAAATATGAAGTAAAGTAAATCCGTTCATATGCCGTCAGGCATACTTCATAGCAAGGCTACTTCATATCGTAAGATACTTCATAAATCCGAAAGGATTTACTTCATTGTGGCGAAGCCACATAAACTCCAATTCTCTGTTTACTTGTTTTTAAATATTAATCATATAATTGACATAAAACTTTTTTGGGTTTAAAATTTAATTATACTATTAGAAATGGGGAATAGTTATGAAAAAGGCTAAAAAACTAATTGCTCTTACATTGGCAAGTATTATGACTTTTAGTTGTAGCATTGTTGCTTTTGCATCGGACGGAATTGATTACACAATAAACAATCCTTATGCAACTGTTGATTTTGCAAACTGGGGGCAATACAAGGCTGACCTTCATTGTCACACAACTGCATCCGACGGTGATGAAGATATGAATGTTATGATTGAAGAACATTACTCTCAAGGCTATGACATTCTTGCTCTTACTGACCATGGTATCACAAGCAAGGGTTGGACAACTGTCAGTAGCAGAAACTATTTTAGGATTGCTTTGAGTATTGCTGACGGAAAACTCCGTAGGATTACACCATTGACAGAGCAAAGATACAACGAAATTACAACAGGTGTTGGCAGAAATGGTAGAGGCATGATTGAAGTTCCTTTAGGAATTGAGCAGAATCCCACATCTCTTAACAATGCCCATGTGAACAGCTGGTTTACCGAATATGGCGATGGACTTGTAGGTGGCACAAGCAACTATGAAGAAGTCATCAGAAATGTTGATGAAACAGGTGGTCTTAGTGTTATCAATCACCCTGGTGAATATACAGGAGCAAAAGAAGAATCCTGTCAGGCAGATGCTTACAATGAAGATGATATCAGATACCGTTATGTTATAAATAATTTCGCAAATTATCTTATGAACTATGATTCTTGCATAGGTATTGACATTAACTCCAAAAAAGACGGTAGAACAAAGTATGACAGAAAACTTTGGGATATTCTTTTAGGAAAAGTTGTTCCAACCGGCAGAAACGTTTTTGCTATTGCAACTACTGATGCTCACCAACTTGACAAAGTAGGTTGTGCATGGACTGATATGTGTATGTCAGAAAATAATGCAGAAAATGTTCGTACTTGTCTTGAGAACGGTGCATTCTTTGCAGTAAGCCGATACATAAAGAACCCTGAAGAATTAGCTCAATTCTCTCTTGAAACAGGCATAGATTGGGGTACAAGCTTTGAACAGGAAAATCGTGATGGTTCAATCCCTGCACCAAAAGTAACAAACATTATTGTCAATGAAAAAAATGATACAATCACTCTTAATGTTGACAATGCGCTTACTGTTCATTGGATTTCAGACGGCAAAGTTATTGCTGTTGGTAACAGTATTGACCTCGATGATTATTCCGACCAGATTGGCTCTTATGTAAGAGCAGAGGCATTTGGCCACGGTGGTGTACTTTACACACAAGCATTTACTCTTGATTACGAAGATGCTCCTGAAACAAATGTTAAAAACACCTTTGATTTCGGCACAATTCTTGCATATCTTAAGCATTTTATCATTGATGTATGCACATCAAACCCAATAGGCAAAGCAGTTTACGAATTCCTTGTAAAGCCTGTAACAAAATAATATAAAGGCATAATAAAATCCCGTGACACTTTCGTGCCACGGGATTTCTTTTTATATTTTATTTTATAATTTTATCTAACCAGAAAATACCCATTTCACTGAATGCTGAATCTCCATAAATAAAGTAGAGAATATCACTTACTGTTCTAGTTAAAATATAAAGAATTCTGTTGAATCCATTATCGTTTGAACCACCGTTTAAAATCTGATTTCTGATTGCATAGAAACGGTCATTTGCTTCCTGGAACTCATCCTTATCAATAGCCTTATTTGCTAACATTTCGTCAACCTGTGCGATTGCTGCTTCAAGTTCTTGTGCATCCTTCTTGCTGAGAGTTGATGTATCATAATTTCTCATTTCATCAACATCTGTTCTCAACTGTTTTGTCTCACGGCTATAGTTAAACTGTGGGAACTTGTCAGGATATGAATGAACACTTGTGAAATCTTCATCAGTAAGAAGCTGGATGATAAGTGTCATAATAACGTCATTGGATGCTGTTGTTGCGTGATTCTGTCCGCTGAAATAGAATGTGTGTTCAGGAAGAAGACCTGAGCAAATATCCATAACTCCTTCTGGGTCAGTATGGTCATGGTTCTTAGGGTCAGTACAATTATTTCTTGATGGAACATAGTTTGCAGGAAGCTTTGTACCAACGTTTACGCTATATGCACCCATTGATGTTGAGTCAACATGGATAATACCGTCACAGTTCTGCTTGTCGTGTGAAACTGCAAGTTGATAAAGTTCAACATTTGTGTCAACAATATCAAATACTTTTACGCCATCTTCGATAGCTTCAAGAATATAATTTTCAGAATTGAGCTGTGCATCATAGTACCAGTCTGCCTGTCTGCGAATTTCTGCCATATCGTCACCCATAAGGTACTTTTCACGACATACAGGATAGTCACCTGATGGGATAAGACCCCAAAGGAGTGTTGAGTATCTCAAGTATTCTACAACCATTGCATCTGCGATACAATCGAGAAGGTTATCAACATCAGTTTTTGGCATAAGTCTCATAGCGATATTGATTACATAGCCAAGATAATTTTCATAACCGATAACTGATGGCATAGCTGTTGTATAAAGAGCCTTACTATTCTTGTTAAAGCCATATCTGTAGCAGTCACCAAGAAGAGCAGCACCGTCAAGAGCTGGAACTGTGAAAACGATTCTGTTAATATCTCTTGAGAGTGAGATACCCTGTTCGTCATAATATTTCATAAGACCATTTGCGATTGAACCACCCTGGCTTACAGGAACAAGGTTTACTTTTTCAGCACCTGTATCCTTCTTTACGAACTGGATATAATCATAAAGGTCCTTTGCAGTCTGAATCATATTGCCTGTTGAAACATAATTGAAAACATAAAGGTTTTCTTCACCAGCAATTTCGAAGTATTCTTCGATAGGGAAGTTTCTGAGGACATGTTCTCTCTGAGTGTCTGTAAGTGTTGCAAAGCTACCTTCGTAAACCTGAGGACGAACATCATCAATAAATTCACCATTAGCATCTGAACGCTGTTTGCCCATAAGGATTCCTGCAAGAATCTTTGAAACTTCTTTAGCTGCTAACTGGTCCTTATCTTCCTGAGAAATGAACATTCTTATAATAGGAAGAAGTGCCTTTGTAACAATGTCTGTAATTTCTTTTTCACCAATAGATACATAGAATGGTGCAGCAAGTGGCACACCATTAGCATCACAAGCTATTTCACCATTTTGGTAAGAATAGGTTTCACATTGGAAAAGTCCTGGAATAATAATTGTTGGCGCATAATCTGTATCTCTTTTTGCTGCAAATCCAACTATGGACATACATGACAAAGAAATCACAACTGCCAAAACTATGGCGAGGACTTTTTTCATCTTTTTCATAAAGATACCCCTTTTCAATTTAATACATAAATTATAACAGTTATTAACCCTTTTGTAAATAATATCCATTTGCAAAACCATACAAAAAGGACTAGTGCATTTTTTACATTTTGCACAAGTCCTTAATTTGTTTTAGTCAAAAGTCAATGTTCCGTTATTGTAAAGTTCCAAGGCTATTGCATCAAAGCCATCAATAGCACCATCCTGATTCATATCTCCTGCATAGAATTTCGCAGTATCATCATCTACCTTATGTGTAGTACTACAAATCTGAGCTATAACAGAATAATCATCAGCATCAGTTTTATTCGACGCATCCACATCTCCTCGCATAGCTACAAGGTATGTTATTGTAGTTGCACCGTCAGACACGGTCAATGTTGAAGTTGTGGTGCCTGTGCCATTTCTTGTACGTTTAAATCCACTTGTTGTATTTTGAACAAAGTAATTATAGTAATTTGTAACATCCTTACCAACCATAATGACTCCACGACTTACATCAACATGAACATCTTTTGCACCATATCTCATAAGTCCTATACCATAGGTATCTGTTGAAAGTGTTGGATATGAGAGAGCAGTACTTGCACTCGAAAATAATTTTCCGGATGGAATATGTATTGTTGAGTCAGCAACACTCGTATGGAAATATGTTGCCTTTGTATTGCTACCGATAAGAAAATAACTATAATAAACACTACTGGATTGGTCATCCCAAGTCGCATCAACAGTGTACCACTCATTATCTTCCATCTGCACCATATTCCATTTATGAGCCCCACCATTACCGGTGCCCATAACTGTTACGCAAGGAATACCTTCTCTGTCACAAAGTAACTTCAATGCCTCGGCATATCCCTCACATACACCAACACCATTTATTAATGCACCATAACTATCAAAGATATTAGGTTGTGAAACTGTATCATCATAAACTATATTATTTGCAAGATAATCGTGAATAGATTTTAATTTTTCGTGACGACTTATACCATTAACTTTTATCGTTTCAAGTTTTTCTATAATTGCTGTCTGTTTTGCCTTGACATCATTAAAGTCTGCATAGTGGGTTGTGTCGATACTGATATTAACAATCAATGTTGTAATGGTATATGTATAATTTCCACCGCTGTATTTTTTTGTGCCACCATAAGAAATTCCAAACCCACCAACCCAGAAAAACAATGGATTGTCCTCATTAAGTGCTGTAATTGCCATCATTATATCATTCATGGCAGCATTTTGAGCATTGGTTTTTGATGTGGAAGATGTACCTGTACCTGTAATTGTTATTCCTGTTAGGTCAAGAGTAATTGATTGCACTGGTCCTGCTGCCCAGATTTGTTCATAAATCTTTTTCTGATTGCTTGTCAGTTGATTATAAAAATATTTTGTAGTATCAATCTGTCCCGCAGAGCTATAAAATTTGTTTATAGTTGTACAAGTTTCATTTTCCAATTCAATATCAGGTGAAAATTGAATTGTCGAAACTGCTTCAACCTCTGTCAATTCTTCATCAGTAGCAAATGCATAAATTGGACAAATCCCAAATAAAAGACAAAGTGCTGTTATGACAGACAGCACTTTATATACTGTTTTTTTCATAACAACACTCCATTAAAGATTTTTATTTTTTATCAAGGAAGTTTGAAAGCTCTTCCATAAATGCATTTACGTCTTTGAACTGTTTATAAACAGATGCAAAACGGACATAAGCCACCTGGTCAATTCCTTTAAGCTTATCCATTACAAGTTCACCGATATGAACACTTGTAACCTCACGGTCAAGAGAGTTTTGAAGAGTTGTTTCAATCTCGCTAACTGCTCTTTCAATCATATCCATTGAAACAGGACGTTTTTCACAAGCTGTGAGCATACCCTTGATGAGTTTGCTACGGTCAAATACTTCCCTTGTCTTGTCCTTTTTAACAACAACAATAGGTACTGTTTCAATTATTTCATAAGTAGTAAATCTCTTTGCACATTTAATGCATTCACGTCTGCGACGAATTTTTTCACCTTCATCAGTTGGACGGGAATCGATTACTTTACTTTCTTCAAATCCGCAAAAAGGACATTTCATAAAAACACTTCCTACCTTTTTAATTCTATATATGGTATTTTAACACACTTTAAACCACAAAGTAAAGAGATTATAGTAATTTTTTAAGAGTTTCCATAGCAAATGTCAGTTCATTATCACTTTCATAGCCATTTTCATACAATTCAATAATGTAATCACCTTGATAATTAAGCTCTTTCATCATACTGAAAAATCTTGCAAAATCAAAATTTCCATTTTTACATGGTACAAAGCAATCCTTTTCACTATTATGGTCGCTTATATGAATATGACGGATATATTTATGGAGTTTTCTTGCAAATTCAAATGGGTCAATACCAGTTCTGACGGACTGTTTTATATCAAAAACCATATTGAAATCGTCACCGATATACTCACCCATACGAAGAAGCAAATCCGGACTTTCACTACGATAATGTACGACATTTTCTTGACAGATTTTTAGTCCTTCTGATTTTCCCATAAGAGTTAATTCACCAAATCTATGGAAGTATTCTTCATCTTCGATACTACCTGGTTTTTTGATTCCGTGCATTACTAGAATTTCTGCACCAAGAGTGTGCATCACATCAAAATGGCGTTTGAATGATGTATCTTTTGCTTCAAAAAATCTTCTTTTATATGAACTGAAGAGATGGAAAGACTCTGTAAAAGACCCCATAGTGTGAACAGATGCCACTTTTACACCATAGGACTTGCAAATATCTGCCATATTCTTTACAAATTCAGGTTGAAACTCCGAATTTGCATTCATAAATATCTCTATTGTTTTAGCACCTGTTTCACAAGCTCTCAAAACTGATTTTTCGGTTTCAAGAGGATAAAAACAGGCTGAGGATAAACCTATATCCATAATATTAAATCACCTTTTTGTTACTTTAAGACCTACTGTCTGTGTCTGCATTCCGCCACCTGTTAAAAGTCCACGATTTATGCCACAATCGGCAAAATCACGACCACGGCTAATGATAATATAATTTTCATCAGCAAGTCTGTTGTTTGTTGGGTCAACACCGTGCCAGTTTCCATCGTGAAAAACCTCAACCCAAGCGTGAGTTTCACCCTCACCAACCATCATACCGACAACATAACGGCAAGGGATACCCGCCTTACGAAGGAGTGCCAAAAGAATATGAGAATAGTCCTGACACACACCTGCACCATTGAGTAATGCTTCTTCTGCTGTTGTTATAACACTTGTTGAGCCTGATTTATACACGATATTTGCACGGATTGCTCTTGTGAATTTAAGTGCAGTATCAACAGCATCTGAGGATATACCAACCTGAATTCTGTCAAACATTCTGTCTAACTCTGCACCACATTTTGTGTAATGAGTAGGATATTTGTAAACAGGATTAAGGTCATCTTCAGGAGTTATATGCTTTCCTGTTGTAACTGTGCCTGTAACATCAACAGTAAATTCATTATGCATTGTTACAATTCTGTCTGTTACAAGAATATTACCAAAGCCATCGTGAGAGTAGGTCAATTCATTTTCAGGAAAAACTGTAACTTTAATATCTTCAATATGCTGACTTTCACATTCCAAAGGAATACAACGAAGAGTGTAACAATGTTTGATAACAGGCATTGAAAATTTAATTGACATATTATAAGTAAAATCCAAAATTGCCATATTACATCACCCCTGTTACGAAAAGTTGACACAATTCATTTTGAATTGAAATTTTATAAGGCTTATAATCATCCTCTTCAAGAATCATTCGAGTAAGTCTTTCAATAGAATGAGTATTAAAATCAATTCCCACCTTATAAAGTCTGTTAAGCATTATTGAGAATTCTTTTCTCATCATTTCGATAGGATAGTCAAGTCTTGTATATAAATCAAGTCGTTCAATGCTTCTACCAAATTTTAATATATTTCTTGAAACCTCTGCTTCAATATTATCGTCAGCACTACCCCAAAATGCGAAAATCCAATCAGTTACTTCTTGCACTTTAAGAAGTGGTGCATTACTGCTACTGCTTTTTTCCATAATGTCAACTGCAAGTTGAAGATATGAAAGAGTATCGGAAGAAATTACATTTCTCATTTCAACTGCATTATCGTAAGCATGAAGAAGACTTGAATAAATTGACGCAGGGTCATTTGAATCAAACAAAAATGAACTGATAAACTCCTGACGACAAGAATAGTTATTTGCAATTCCAAGTCTGCGACAGAAATTTATGTATTCTTCATCATTTAAATCAATCATAATATCGTAACATTCTGTAAAGGCTTTAAGAGTTGTGAAAACTCTCTCAACATATCGTCCAAGCCAGAAAAGATTGTCACTTGATTTTATCGAGATAACACCCATGTGTCTTTAAAGCCTCCTCCCTGTGAAGAATTAACTACGAATGAATTTGCATCCTTTGAGAATCGTGTAAGACCACTTTTCCAAACAACAGGCTCTTCACCTGTAAGGACAAATGCACGTAAATCTGCTTTTCTTTCAGTCCAAGCACCATTTTCAACAACTTTTAAGTCATTGAACTGAATAACCTCTTGTGCTATGAATCTTCGTGGCTCTTTCTGTATCATTTTCTTCAATTCATACACTCTTTCAAGAGATAATTCACTACCGAAAACAACACCATAGCCACCTGATTCAGCAACATCCTTGATAACAAGTTTTTGAATATTATCAAGTACATATTTCATATCGTCTTCGTAGAAAGGAAGATATGTAGGTGCATTTGAAAGAATAGGCTCTTCACCTAAATAATATTTAATCATAGCAGGAACATAGTAATAAATTCCCTTATCGTCTGCAACGGAGTTGCCGGGAGCATTAACAAGTGCCACATTACCTGCACGATAAGCATCCATAATATGTGGAACACCCAGAAGTGAATCTGCACGGAATGTCATTGGGTCCATAAAGTCATCATTTATTCTGCGATAAACTGCACCAACTCGTTTTCTGCTACCAGAATATTCGCTATAATAAAGCACATTACCCTCAACAAACAAATCCTGTGGCATGGCAAAAACTGCACCTGTTTTTTCTGCTAAATATGAATGTTCAAAGAAAGCAGAGTTAAATCGTCCGGGAGTTAAAACAACATTTATACCACCTGTGTTTACATAATCAAGTGCATTACGGAGTAAATCACCATAATTACGATTATCAACAACAGTATTTGCACGGAATGTATCAGGACTTGCTCTACGGCAAAGTTCCCTTGCAATCATAGGATATGAAGCACCTGATGGCACACGGAGATTATCCTCAAGGACATACCAGCGCATATCATTTCCCTGAACAAGGTCAATACCTGAAATGTGAGCAAATACATCCTTTGGTGGCACAGCACCCTCACATTCCATCATATATCCCGCAGCCCCATATACAAATTCTTCAGGAATAATCTTATCCTTGATAATCTGCTTTTTGGTGTAGATATCCTTTAAGAAAATGTTGAGTGCTTTAACTCTTTGTTTAAGACCTCTTTCAAGATAGTCAAACTCATCCTTTGAAATTATACGAGGCACTGCATCAAATGGAAAAAGTCGCTCGTTAAATACATTGTTTTTGTAGATACCGAATTTAACACCATATCGTGCTAAAAGTCGGTTTATTTCATCTGTATGTTCTATAAGTCCGTACAAATTTATCACTCCCAATAACAAGTTGGAATTATACATTATAATTATAAACTTTTTAAATGTTTAAGTAAATGAGAGAAATACACAAATATATTGACGATTTTTTGACAATATAGATATTACACAAAAAATATAAACCCAAAAATAAATTATAATAAAACCAATTTAGTGCATCGTAGGGGTCGGCGGTCTTACCTGCCGGTTCGGTCGGTGTTTCTGCTTCGCAGAGGTGTCCACCGGACACCCACACCCTCGACGACCCGCCGTTG
>CALEIS010000120.1 GCA_937877675.1 uncultured Clostridia bacterium
AACTCACAAGGAAGAATAACAAACCCTGAAAAACCCTTTATGTATCTATGATATAAAAGTTGAGTTAATTTACCTGGAAAAGAAAGAGCCGGTTCATCTTGAAACTTACATTCGTGATTAAACTCAATACCTGACTCTGTGGTATTTGAAACAATAAATCTCACATCAGGATTTTCTGCTAATTTGAGATATTCTTCATAATTGTTGTATGGGTCAACACCACGAGAAACAGATTTGATAACTTTATGTTCACAAACTTCATTACCATTCTGAATTCCACGAAGATATAGATTATACTCACCATTTTGGCTGTTAATTATTTCTGTTTTACCACCTTTTGTAGGTTGAACAATAACAATTTTTCCATCATATATACCTTTTTCATTCATCGTATTGATAAAATCACAAAAAAAACCACGCAAAAAGTTACCTGTACCGAATTGAATAATTGTTTCTTTCATAGCATTACCACCTAAAATTTACTACGCATAATATAGCATAAAAAAATCCCATTGTAAATAAATACAATGAGATAATTTCTTTTGTTGAAGTTGCCCCGCAAAGTCGGTTGCAGTGAATACTAACCTGCATGTTAAGCAGGTGGGTGCTCTCCGTTCATATCTGTGCTCCCTTCGTCCGTCAAATGACGGGAGGTCTGCTCCCAATGAAATCGAGTAAAAGCTCCCTTTAATAGTGTGTTGGGTTAATATCATCCGCAGTTATCGGGCTTCGCAGGGTAATAATATTTTATTATTTAAAAATAAAATTATTCTTCATCAAACGCAAAGATTTCAGATAATCTTTCTTCAAAAATTTTACCTATTTCGTTAAACTCATTATCGTCTTCAATAGGCTCTAAATATGTTTCACCATCTTCTTCACAAACTTTAAGAATGATAAGTTCTCCGTCATCATCAAGAATTTCTTCTGCTTCGTCATAAACAGGAAGAAGTGCTACATATTTTGCAGTGTCTGTTTCGATTCTGTCAAGCTCCTCAAAAACATGTTCTACACCATTTTCATCAATTACTGACACAAGGTCAGGGTTAAATTCTTCACTCATTTTATATTCTCCTTTATTTTAAATTACAAAACATATACGCCTGATTCAAGAACTACAATTTCCTTACCACAAGAACGGAAATACTTATACACAGGCTCATCAAAAATTCTGAAATCATTAACAGAATAATCTTTTAAACTTATTGTTCTTACCTTTTTTGAATCCACATTACAGATGAATAATGTATCATCATATTTCGAGATGGAAACTGGTCTTTGAAATGAAGTGGATTGTGCTGAGCCAATTCTCATAGTGAATTTTTTATGTGGAATTGAATAACTTACAACACAATTCTTTTCAGGAACAACACTCCACATCTGATTTCCATCAGCAACAGCACCACAAATCTCACTACCCTGATAGTTAAGGTCACTTGACCACATCATTTTGCCATCAGGAGAAAAAATCCCAGTTTCTCCACTATTATATACAACAATAACATGTTTACTAGGAAGAATATCGGCATCACAGGACACATAGTCACCTAACTGCTCTGCTATTTTTTTGTACTCGGGACCGTATTTATTAAGAAGATAAACACTTTTTGTCACCGGAGTGTTTTGCATTCTTTTCATATCATATCCGAAAAAATTAACTTTGACAGAACCATTTTCAAGAACTGTCTTTTTTGTATAAATGATACCATTAGAGAATGCGATGATGTCATAAATCGAATCAACAATTTTTTGCATATAATCACCGCTGAATATATAAATTATAAAAATTAAAATCTACTGCGGATTTATTATACTATTTTTTTGTTAATCGGTCAATAAACAATTTATTTCTTTTCTCTTAATTTATTTTTACAATTCTCATCAGTGTTTACACATTTTGTATTAGTACATCTTATTTTCTTTTCACCATTTTTTAAATAAATTTCCTCAATGATAATGTTCCTTTTGCAGAAAGTGCAATACTGCTCATAAGTAAACTTCGTTTCGGTCATAGCTTTCATCTCCTTTTTATATTTTAGTATATTCTCGTTGACATATTTTAAGCATAGAAAAAATAAATATATTATGTCCAATTATTTTCAATTCCACGGAGTGATAAAATGACCTTTGCAAAATTATTTTTAATTTCAATTTTCTCAATCTATGTAACAACTATGCTTCTTACCTTTTTAAAAACAAAAAAATTTATTACAGCCCTCATTTTAAGTGCCATGCAAGGAATATGTGCACTGTTTGCAATCAATTTATTGGGACAATATATTTCTGTTCATATTCCCATAAATGGTTGGACTATTGGAATATCTTCATCCGGTGGTATTGGTGGGGTAATTATGTTACTTTTATGTGATGTATTCATGTGCTAATATTTAAAAGTCACAACGAAAATTTGTGGCTTTTATTATTTATTAAACACTTTACTATTAAAGTGTTTTATGCTAATATAATTAATATATGTAAAACTTTGTATCATAATGTAAAACGAGGTTTTTTATGGAAATATTTTCAACAATAATTGAAATGCTTGGTGTTATTGCATTCTCAATTTCAGGTGCCATGATTGCTATTAGAAGAAAAACAGACCTTTTTGGTGTTATACTTCTCGCCATAATCACTTCATTTGGTGGTGGTTTGACAAGAGATGTTATTTTAAGCATCTCTCCTCCTGCTTTTTTCGCTGATAAAACAAGTTTGATAATTTCAGCAATAGTTGCAATTATAGTGTTCTTATTTGCCAGAAAATTCAGTCACACATACCTTGAAAACGAAATAAAAATTGAACGCATCAATGACATCTTTGATGCTCTCGGTCTTGGAGCATTCGCAGTAATTGGTGTTAAAGTGGCTATTGAAAATGGATATTCTGAAAGTGCACTTATTTGTATCACTTGTGGACTTTTAACAGGTATATGTGGTGGTATGTTGCGAGATGTACTGACAAACTGTACACCATTCGTTTTAGTTAAACGTATTTACGCAATTGCAGCCATTTGTGGCGCTGCAGTTTATTATGTGCTCTATATGTACGGTTCTACAATTCATATTAATGAAAGCATTGCAATTATACTTGGTGCTGCTGTTACATTTATTTTAAGAATTCTTGCTATGACATTTAAATGGAATATGCCAGTAGCAATTAAATAAGGTGAGAGAAAATGGAAAGAAAAGCAACTATTATTGCTGTTGCAGGTAAAGGTGGAGTTGGCAAAACATCACTTTCTGCTACAATTGTAAGATGTCTTGTTGAAAATTTTCCTGAAAAGAAAATTTTAGCTATTGACGCTGACCCCGCTGTTGGACTTTCAACTGCATTGGGTATTGATGTCAAACTTACAATTGATGATATTAGAAAAGAGATTATTGCATCCGTTGACGAGGGTGACACAAGAACTGCTATTGAGCTTTTAGGCGAAGCAAAATACAGAATTTTTGACGCACTTGTTGAAACAGATGGTTATTCATTTATCGCAGTTGGTCGTCCTGAAACTGCAGGATGCTATTGCAAAATCAATTCATACTTAAAGGAAGTCATTTCAATTCTTTCAAACGAGTTCGATTATGTTGTAATTGACGGTGAAGCAGGAATTGAACAGATTAACCGTCGTGTTATGGAAAAGGTTACTCACCTTCTTCTTATTACTGACCCAAGTAAAAAAGGTTGTCAGGTTATAAACACAATCAAGTCCGTTGCGGACGAGCTTGTTATGTATGAGAAAATTGGTGTAATCGTTAACCGTATGGCTGACGAAAGCCTTAAAGATTACATTGATACAAATGGAATTCCTGTTTTAAGTTATATTGAAGATGATAAAAACTTATCCGTATTTGATATTAAGGGAGAAAACATCTTTAATCTTCCTGGTGAATCGAATGTGGTTAAGGGTGTTCAAAAAGCACTTAACGAGATTGGGGTTATATAAATGAAAGATTTAAAGCATTTAATTTATTTTGAAAACCTGTTGCAAGAGGCAAACAACGACCTTGTTAAACAAGCAACTGACGATGGCAAACTAGCTATTGCATACACTTGTTATCACATCCCAGAGGTATTGTTAAATCTTGACAACTGTTTTTCAGTAAGACTCAGAGCACCAAGGACAGGCTCAATGGATATTGCTACATACTATATGAGTTCTTTCCTTTGTGGTTACTCAAAGGCAATACTCGAAAGAGGTATCGAGGGTGGTTACAATTTCCTTTCTGCTCTTATCGGCTCAGAGACATGTTCTGAAATGAATCGTACATACGAGCATTTTGAATTACTCAACCTTGTTCCAAACGACAAATTCTTTGTAACATTTGTTGACTCACCTTTTAAAATTGAAAAACACACTGTAAAGCACTATGCAAATCAGTTGAGAGTTAAGGTTCTTGATAAATTACAAGAAGTTTATGGTATTGACACAAGTGATGAAGCATTAAGAAAAGCAGTTGAAGAACACAATGAAATCTGTCGTCTTATTACTGAAATCGGTGAATACAGAAAAGAAGAAAATCCAAGAATTACAGG